>DATDEG010000066.1:0-7416 GCA_036523465.1 bacterium | reverse complement strand
TCCCTTCCTCGGGGAAGAATTCGACGGTATAGAGGAACCGGCTGGTGTCTTTCTGCCGGAGGATGCGCAGCAACTCGTAGTAGTCGGGTTCCGCCTCGAAGACGTTCGCCTCGCGGCCCAGCTTCGCGGGGGAGTGCGCGTCCGAGTTCGACAACAGCATGACCCGGTCGAGCTGTGAGAGCCGCCAGTTCATCGGCGGGTCGCTACTCAGCCCGGTCTCGACCGCGGCGATGTCCCCGATTTGAGCTCCGAAGCATTCGTCCAGGGAGTCGAACCCTGAGTTTGAGCCGAAGAGGCTGAACCATGGCGTCCAGGCGTGCGCGGGGACGACCATGCAATCCGGCGAGACTTCCATGACGTACTCGACGAGCTTGTCGCTGGGCAGGGTGAGCGTCGGCCGGCCATCGGCCATGAGGGAGCCGAACCGTCCGAGTACCGCGTTGATGCGCTCCGCCGTCTCCAGCGACGGCGCGAAGATGATGTTGTGGATCTTCCGAAGCCGCCCACTCTGCGGGTAGATGTTGGAGACCTCGACCGTGAGCAGGAAATGTATCCCACCGTAGGTATACAGCCCGCGGTCGGTGGGCTTGAGCTTGGCCTTGAGCTCGCGCAGCCAGATCGGGTGGGTGAAGTCTCCGGTGCCGACGATGGTGATGCCTTTGACCTTGCACCACCGCGCCATATTCTCCACGTCCATCTCCCGGCTCGTCGCCCGGCTGTACTTCGAATGGAGGTGGAGGTCGGCGATGATCCGCATGCGGTCGGGTCCGTCTCGGCAGAAACTTGCCTAGGGCTTCACCCCACGTGCGGATTTCTCCTCCGGAGGGTACAACTCGGTCCGGACCGAGCCGGCCTCGCGCTAGGGCGTGGCGGCCGACCTCGCGGCCGATGCGCCGCCATCCCAGAGTGCGATCATCCCGTAGCGCAGGGCGCGCAGAAGAGCAAAGCCGACCGGGCGGACCAGCGACCATCGCAAGGCGCGCATGAGCACGGGAGCGAGGAGCTTCGACTGGAACGCGGTATCGCCGCGCTGCTCGATGGTCCGGCGGAGGTCGCCGTCCTCAGCCACGGCCGACACGAACGCGTCAATCTCAGCGTCGGTCATGTGGTTGATCGCCATCCGGGCGAACGCCGTCACGTACAACTCGCGGCCGAAGCGCCGTCGCCACGCATCCTCGTAGCCGGGGAGCGCATCGCGCCTGCCGCCGATGTAGCCATAGGCAGCGTCCGCGGCGAGCCGCCCACTGATGAGGGAGAAGTAAATCCCTCCTCCGCTCGTCGCCTTCACCTGGCCCGCCGCGTCGCCGGCGACAAGCAGGCCCGGCGCGACCGTCGGCCGCCGGGCCCCGAGGACGGGGATCGGCCCGGCGAGCTTCCGCTCGACCACCGCGTGGCGGAGCCGGCGGCTGGCCACGGGGTGCTCCCGGATGAGCCGCTCGAGGTGGTAGATCGGAGAATGCGGCGTGAGGCGTGGGTCCACACAGACGCCCGCCCGCGCCCGTTCGGGGCCGATCGGCATGATCCAACCGAAGAACCCCGGGGCGGCCGCGCTCCCCAGGTAGATCTCGGGCATGTCCGGCTCGTCGAGGTCGACGCCCGCCATCTGGTACTGAAGGCCGTAGACGTAAGCGCGCGGGATGCGGAGCCCAAGGGCGCGGGGAAGCACGGGCCGGGCCCCCTCCGCGTCTATGAGCACACGGGCGGTCGCACTGTACGACCGCCCGTGGGATACCCCGGTAACGCGGACTACCCCGTTGATGCGTTCCGCGCTGCGGAGGCGTGTATTGAGCAGTACCGTTGCCCCGCCTCGTTCGGCGTCGTCCGCCAGCCACCGGTCGAACACCGCGCGATCGACGACGTGCGAATCGGCTTCGTCGCGGCGGACGCGGAAGGCGAGTCCGCCCGGCGAGTAGAACGCCCCGGCGCGGAGCGTATTCATGGCCAGCGATTGCGGAAGTCCGAACTCTCGGAAAGCGTGCACCTGGATCTTGCCCGAGCAGTGCGCGGGCACGCCGATCTGCTCGTGTTCCTCGACGAGGAGCGTGCGGAGCCCGAGCCTCGCGGCGGTCCGGGCGGCCATCCCGCCGGCCGGGCCCGCGCCGGCAACGATCACGTCGAAGTCAGGACGCATCATGAGTGATCAGGCGAAGAGCTCCCGCAGTTGCTGGGGACTGACGTTTCCGCCGCTGCAGACCAGCGCGACCGTCAGTCCGGCGATGCGTTCCTTGAGTTTCATCGCCGCGGCCAGCGGCGCCGCCCCGGCGGCCTCGACGAGATTCCGCGTCTTCTCGATCATGATCCTCTGTGCCTCGCGGATCTCATCCTCGGTCACCAAAACAAAGTCGTCCAGCTGGTCCCAGAGGATCCGCTGGGGAAGCTCAAACGCTGTTCTCGTGGCAAGTCCTTCCGCGTACGTTCCCATGCGATCCTCGACGAGCTGGTGCGCTTTCCAGGAGCGGTACGCCGCGGGCGCGGCCGCGGACTGTACTCCGATGACCTGGACGGTAGGACGGATCGCCTTCGCCGCGATGCACGCTCCGGCGGCGCCGCTTCCGCCGCCGACCGGCACGATGACCGCCTGCACGTCGGGCCGTTCCTCGAGGATCTCGAGTGCCTCCGTCGCGACCCCGGCGATGAGGAGCGGCTCGTTACCCGAGTGGATGTACCGGTATCCCTCGTCTGCGGCAAGACGCTCGCAGTGCTCGCGGGCTTCATCATAATCGCGGCCGTGAAAGATGACTTCTGCGCCGAGATCCTGCATCGCCTCCACTTTCACCGGATTCGCACCCTCCGGTACGCAGATCATGGCCCGGACGCCGAACAGGCGGGCCGCGTACGCGATCGACTGCCCGTGGTTCCCGGTCGACGCGGCGATGACCCCCGGGCGCCGCTCATCCGCGCCCATCTGCGAGATGAGGTTCACGCCGCCGCGCACCTTGAACGCTCCGACCGGCTGGTGGTTCTCGTGTTTGACCCACACCTGTGCGGCAACCGCCCGGGACAACGCCGGATACGCGTAGAGCGGGGTCGGTGCGAGATGCGGCCGGATCTGCCGCCGGGCCACGAGGACATCGCCAAACGTCGGGATGATCCAGTCCATGCGAATCCTCTACGGGAACGCTCCCTGTCTATCCCGCATTCCGCGGGGGAAATGGGAACATGGACGTCGAGAGCGGACGTAGAATCAGAACAGAGATGCGGCACATCCTCCTCGCCATCCTGGTCGCCCTTGCCCTGATCGCTGTACCCGCGCGTGCCGAGGTCCAGTTCAAGCGCGGGACCTTGACCTTCGTTCAGAGTCCGAAGAGTGTCACCCTGCAGGTCGAAGTCGCCGACACGGCCGCGGCGCGTGCCCAGGGGTTGATGCACCGCAAACAACTCCCCGATAACGCGGGGATGTTGTTCATCTTCGAGGAGACCTCCACCTGGAGCTTCTGGATGAAGAATACGCTCATCCCGCTCTCCATCGCGTTCCTCGATAAGAACTGGCACATCGTCGACATCGTCGACATGGATGTCGAGAAGGACCCGGAGCGGCCCGCCAAGTTCTACAGCTCATCCGTGCCGTACATGTATGCCCTCGAAGTGAACCAGGGGTTCTTCAAGCGCAAGGGCCTCCCCGTCGGCACGCGCGCGACGTTCCGTCCCGCATCACCCTAGCTCGCTCCGACGGCTCGGTATGATGGCGCCGGCGTAGAAAGATCTTACGGCCTAGACCTCCTCGAACCAGATGAGCAGATCGCACCACTCCCCACGGATGAGCCGGCGGCCCGGCCGCTCCGCGGCGGTTCCGGATGGGTATGCTTCGATGCGGAGCTGCTCCACGCCGGGGCGTCCCATCGCCACCCACTCTCTCGCCCGTTCCCTCATCCGTTCCCCTGCCGCATCCGTCCCGTAGACCACGACCGCGTCGGGCCGCACGAGCGCGAGGCTCCGCCCCTCGACATCGACGATGCCCCCAAGCGCGTGGAAGCCCCACCGCTCGGGCTGGGCGGTGAAGATATCGATGACCCCCGGCTCTTCGAGCGCGAGATAGATGCCGAGCCCGCCTCCCAGCCCGAATGAATTCACGGGGACGAGGAGATCTCCAAGCGCGCGCGGCCGCTGGGCGAGCAGCGCGGACAGGAGATCAAGCGGCACATCGCGGGCGTGCGGGCCGCTGAGGAACAAGCCGTCGCCCATTTCCGCGACGCTGTCACCGCGTCGGAAAGCCCCGCGCAGGTGCATGAACCCCGAACTTGCGATGGATCGGCTCACCAGGACGGTGCCGCGCTTCTCGAACGCCACGGACAGCCCTTGGGTACGCAGCCGGAGAGGCAGCACGAGGACGCCTCCGTCGCGGAGTTGCTCGCGCCAGTGAGGGGAGATGTCTGAGGCACTGGCCGTGAGCATGATGCAGTCGTACGGCCCCCCGGGGGCGTAGCCGAACCCACCGTCCGCGGCGGCGACGACAACATCGGAGTACCCCGCCGCCCTCAGGTGCGTCTCGGCCTCCCGCGCTACCGCCGGCTGGATGTCCATAGTGATGACGCGTCCGCCGGATCCGACCACCTCCCGGAGCACCGCGGCATTGTACCCGGTGCCTGCGCCGATCTCCAGGATCCGGTGCCCCGGCCGGAGAGCGGCCTGCTCGATCATGATGGCCATGATGGACGGCTGGGAGCTGCTGCTGCTGGGCAGCCCTCCCGGTTCGCGGTGGGTGATGATCGCGTCGTCGCGGTAGGCGTCGGCGAGGAGCACGCCAGGCAGGAACAGTTCGCGCGGGACCGCGCGGAAGGCCGCGGCGACGTCAGGCGAGCGGATCGTCCGGCTCCGCAGGAGTGATTGAACGAGCGCTTCGCGGAGGACGGTTGGATCGTCTGGCATCGGAGGGTCACTCTAATGTATGGATATCATAGAACCTGCCATTACGCGCGGGGACGCACGCGCGGCGTCCCCCTGTGACCCCCTCCGCGCGCACGATCCGCGCTATGATGGCGAGGAACCAATGGACGACGCCGCGGGGATGAAGACCGAACGAAAGACGGCCGAGATCAGCGCCCTGCGGGCCATCAGCCGCGTCATCGGTCAGGCGCTCGACCTCGATACCACCCTGCATCTCATCACGCGCACGACGGCCGACGTCATGGAGATGGACAGTTGCTCGATCTACCTCCTCGACCCGGCCGGGGAGCACCTTATCCTCAAAGCCACGACCGGCCTCGCCGCTGAGGCCGTGGGACGCGCGCGGCTCCGGTTCGGCGAGGGCATGACCGGGTGGGCGGCCCGCGAGGGCGTCCCGGTGGCCAGCTCAGATGCTGCCAGCGATCCCCGGTTCGTCTACCTCCCCGAGACGCACGAGTACAACTTCCGCTCCCTGGCCGCCGTACCGCTGGTCACCGCGGGCAAGGTCATCGGCGCGGTGAACGTACAGACCACCGCCCGCCATGAGCACACCGCAGATGAGATGGAGCTCCTCGGTGTCATCGCCGATCTGGCTGCCGGCGCGATCGAGAAGGCCACGCTCTACGATCACATGCGCCGGCAGATCATGGAGCTCAGCACGCTGGCCGAGGTGAGCGAGACGGTGACCTCTCCGCTCTATCTCGAGGAGGTGCTCCGCCTCATCGTCGAGATGGCCGCCCGGACGATGGGGGCGAAGACCTGTGCGCTGCTGCTCGTCGACGAGGAGACCAAGGATCTCGTTCTCACCGCGGCCCACGGTGCCGGCGAACACTATGGAAAGGGGGAGCGGCTCAAGGTCGGGGACGGAATCACCGGTCTGGTGGCCCGCGAGGGGAAACCGATCGCCGTCGGGGACGTCCAGGCCGATCCACGGTACCGCGCGCGGGAGATGGCGGCGTCCGAGGGATTGCGCGCCCTGCTGTCGGTCCCGCTCATGGTCCGCGAGCGGGTCATCGGGGTTTTCAACTGCTACCTCGACCGCCCGCACCGGTTCACCGACCCGGAGATCAAGCTCTTCACGACGCTGGCCAACCAGACGGCGCTGGCCATCGAGAACGCTAACCTCGTCGTGCGCTCCGCGATCATCCGTGAGATGCATCACCGGGTGAAGAACAACCTGCAGACGGTGGCGATGCTCCTGCGCCTGCAGGTCCGCGACGGCCGGGAAGTCTCGGGCCGCGAGGTGCTCACGGAGACGATCACGCGCATCCTGAGCATCGCCGCGGTGCATGAGATCCTGTCGGTGGAGGGGTTCCGCCTGGTGAACCTACGGCAGCTCCTCGAGCGCGTGACGCAGAACGTGACGCAGACGATGACCGCGCCCGCGCTGCGGCTCTCCGTAGAAGTTCGCGGCGACGACGTGTTCCTGAACTCGCACCAGGCGACCTCGCTCGCTCTGATCGTAAATGAGCTCCTGCAAAACGCGATCGAGCACGCCTTCCCCAACCGGACCGACGGGCGGATCGAAATCCGCCTCCTCCCGCAGGACGGCGGGCTGATCCTGGAAGTGCAGGACGATGGAGCGGGCCTGCCGCCCGGATTCGAGCCGGCCGCGGGTAATGACCTCGGCCTGAAGATCATCCAGGCGCTGGTCACGGAGGACCTCGGCGGGACTATCGCCTTTCATGACGGAGGGGGAACGACCGCGGTGATCACGGTCCCCCATCTCGAGAGCCTGCGGACGTGACGGCGCCCCTTCGAATCCTGATCGCCGATGATGAGGCGGTCATCCGCCTCGGGCTCCGGGCGATGCTGGAAGACCAGGGATATCAGGTCGTAGGCGAGGCGTCTGACGGAAAGCGCGCGCTGGAGCTGGTACAGAAGCTGCATCCTGACCTGGTCTTCCTGGACATCAAGATGCCGGGAGTCGACGGGCTGCAGGCGGCCCGGACCCTCTTCGCCGAGCGCGCCGTCCCGGTCATCATCCTCACCGCCTACGCCGATCGGGCGTTCGTCGAGCAGGCCAGATCAGCCGGGGCACTCGCCTACCTCGTCAAGCCGATCCGAGAGGCCGACCTCGGTCCCGCCGTGGAGACGGCGCTGGGACGGTTCCGGGAGATTCAGAATCTCCGGAAAGAGATCGGCGGCCTCGAAGACGCGCTCGAGTCCCGCAAGATCATCGAGCGGGCTAAGGGCGTCCTGATGCGCCGGGAGGGACTCGATGAACCCTCGGCATTCGCCCGGCTGCAGAAGCAGGCGCGCGATGCGCGGAAGACGATGAAGGAGATCGCCGAGAGCATCATTGCCCAGCACGGACGCGATGCGTAGGGGGACGCACGCGCAGCGTCCCCCCGCACCCCCCTCTGCGCGCAAAGTCCACAGAATCCCCGTTATCCACAAGATAGAAACGACAGTTCCGAATTGACCCGCTGTGGAGGCGGTGGTACAAATCACTCTGCCAGCGGACAGCGATTGTCCGAGGTGGGAGTGAGGTACCAGGCCTACCATGGGCGCCTCCGGCGTCGACGGTAG
>DATDEG010000065.1:0-2722 GCA_036523465.1 bacterium | reverse complement strand
CACCAGGAGGATCAGCCCGGCGAGGAGGCTGAGGTGGGCGCGCACGCGCTCGGGCAGCGCCCACACCCCGCGCAGCATCAGCGAGGCGTAGGACAGGTAATACCCCGCGGCCACGACGATGAAGATGAGGACAAGCCACGAGAACAGCCACGACTCGATGAAACGGTACACCGGAAGGGTGAAGACGAACAGCCCGATGTCCTTCCCGAAGATCGGATCGGTCGCGCCGAACGGCCGCGCGTGAATGAACTGCTGGAACATGGCCCACCGGGCGCTGGCCGCGAGTCCGGCGATAAACGCGACGAGGGCAAGCAGCGGGATGGCCAGGGCGCTGGGGCGGGCGAGCGAAAAAGGGCGGCGAGACCGGCGGCCGCGGACGTCGACGTCGATGACGTCCATCTCGCGCGTCCGCTCCAGCAGCGGCCGGAAGTTCAGCCAGAACAGGAGGAAGAGCAGGCCGCCGAAGACGACGGAGACGGCGATGCGGGACAGCAGCGGGACCCAGAAGACCCGCTGATATCCGAGCTCACCGAACCAGAGCCAGTCCGTGTACCACCGCGCCAGCGTCGGCGCGAAGATGAACACGATGACGAACAGTGCGATGACCCAGCTGCGCAGGGACACAGGATCGCCTCCCGCATCTGTATTGTCGTCGTCTCAGGGGTTTCCTTGTCCGGCCGAGTTGCCCCGAGGGTTGCCTGGTCGCCGAGGGATCGCACCCGAGGGTTGCCCGGAGGGCAACCCGAGGGGCAAGAGAGCGATGGCTGGTTATGATCGTGTTTGGTAGAATCACTTCATGGAAACCCAAGAAACTCTGGCCCGCGACGAGGTCCTAAAAGTCCTGCAGACGATCTACGATCCCGAGATCCCTGTCAATATCTGGGACCTCGGGCTGATCTACGACCTGGAGATCGGCGGGATCGATGTCACGATCAAGATGACGCTCACCGCGGTAGGTTGCCCGATCGGTCCGGCGGTGGCGGAAGAGATCCGGAACAAGCTTCAGTCGATCGGAGCCGGCAACGTCGTCGTGGACTTCATCTGGAGTCCGCCCTGGACACCCGACCGCCTCACGGAAGATGGCCGGATGACCCTGCAGAGCCTCGGGTACCCGGTGTAGCGGCCCTCAGAGATCTGACGCTCGGGTAAGGCCCGCCACCCGGCCGTTACGTGCTTCGCCCGTCGCGGAAGGACCGGCAGGCCTCGATGAAACGCTGCGCCATCGCAGGATTCGCGGCGAGGTGCAGGTGTGCGTAGCTCGCGACGCCGCCCGGGAGGCGGAAGCCGTCGAATCCCTCCGCCAGACCCCGGCCGTCGATACTTCGATACGCGAACTGTCCCGGCGTGCGCAGCTCCACCGTGGAGTAGTGGAACTCGTGAGCCCGCACGGACTCCCCCGCTCTGAGAAGGAGTGAATCCTCAAGCGCCTCCAGGGTGACGTAACTCAGAGCGGCGGCCTGATTGTGCATCTGCGACACTCCTGGGATAACCCCCGCCATCGGATGTACGCGCCCGGCATCGTCCTCGAGTCGCTCCGTGAGGTAGAGAAGTCCCCCGCATTCCGCGTACGTGGGAAGGCCCTCCTCCACCGCGGCGGCCACGGCCTCCCTCATCGATCCATTCGCAGCCAGCCCGCCGGCGTGCGTCTCGGGATATCCGCCGCCCAGGTAGAGGCCATCCACGGCGGGGAGGCCGCCATCATGCAGGGGGCTGAACGGCACGAGTTGGGCCCCGTGCGCCTCGAGCAACTCCAGGGCGTCTTGGTAGTAGAAAGAGAACGCTTCATCTCGGGCGACACCGATCCGCACCGACGGCGCCATCGGCATCGCCGGAAAGGCAGACGAACCGGCGACGACGACCGGAGGCGCGGTCCGAGCGATGCGCAGAACGGCCTCCATGTCGACATGTTCCGCCACCGCGTCGGCCAGTGCATCGACGACGGCATCGTCCGGCGGGAGCAGACCAAGGTGGCGCTCGGCGATCGCCACGTCGGGCGTCGTGGGCAGCGCGCCGAGCAGCGGGAGGCCCGACGAGGTCAGCGCATCCCGCAGGGTCTGCACGTGCCGTGGACCTCCGGTCCGGTTCGCGATCACCCCCGCGACGTTGAGTTGCGGATCGAAGACGGTGAAGCCCAACGCCGTGGCGGCCGCGCTGCGCGCCGAGGCCGAGACATCCACGACAAGGATGACCGGCGCTCCCAACCATCGCGCGACTTCCGCGGTGGATCCCTCGTCGCCGGTTCCCGCCACGCCGTCATACAGTCCCATCATCCCCTCGATGACGGCAACGCCGGCTCCACTCGCGCCTCGAGCGAAGACCTCGATGAGGGTAGGCCGCGGCAGCATCCATCCGTCGAGATTGCGGCAGGGGCGGCCTGCGGCAGCGGAGAGGTAGGGCGGGTCGAGAAAGTCAGGGCCGACTTTGTACGACTGGACACTCATCCCCCGGCGGGTGAGGGCCCGCAGCAGGCCGGCGGCCACAGACGTCTTCCCGCAGCCGCTCTGCGTACCGGCGATGATCACTCGCGGAACCTTCATGGGATCGCCGCCTTCTTCGACAGGGGCGGAGTATCCCCTGGACTTCTCGTGGGGTGTTGCTAAACGCGGTCCCTGCCAGCGTTCTGTAGCATGCTCGAGTGACCGAACACAACTCGCACCAGGTGCGAGTTGCATCATAGCCAGCCGTATTAGCCCCCGTGAGGCATTGTCTTGTTCGGTATCCT
>DATDEG010000064.1:0-3676 GCA_036523465.1 bacterium | reverse complement strand
CAGGTCGTTTGAGGCCAGATAGTCGAGGACCGCCCCTCGATCCTCGTTCCGCGCGTCGACCCGGGCGACGTGCGGTGCAAGCAGCCTGGCCATCAGCGCGGATCCCGCCTTGTTGCGGTTGTGTCCCTCATCCCCCATCTGCAGCTGCTGAGCGATGAGGCTCTTCATATCTAGCCCCCCCGCTCGCTCGAGCGCTTCCCCCACGATTGGCGCGTAGACTTCCGTCAGCCAGCGCACACGGGCCAGGACATCCTCGCTGTATGCGCCGTAGCGGAGGACTTTCCCGTAGCCCTCGTTAAGGTTGGAGAACGCGCGGTTCCCGCCGGGGCGGTTCTCCACGATGTAGACAGGCATCGACGCCGTCGTCACGCCGGCCATCGGCCCCACCGTCCGGTGATCGTGGCACGGCTCGAACGTTACCTCTCCTCGCTCGATGATCGCGACGGCGGATGACTCGTCTCTCGCCAGACCCTCGTAGATGAGCCCGCCGATGATCGCTCCGCGGAGCGGACCGGACATCCGCGCCCATTCGATGGGCGGCCCGGCGTGAAGGAGAAGATCGGGACGCATCCCCGGAACGACGTCGGCCGCCCGGGCGATGCCGGTCAGCACCGGTGCGCTATCCAACAGATGTTGTATCGCGGTCTTGTTGGCCTCGTCGACAGTTGTCATCCGCTGTGCTCCCACCTTCTCACCATCTACGCTCCAAGCCGGTCGAGGATGTCGATAAGATACTGCTTGCCTCCGGCCGGCGGCTGCCAGTCGACCGAGATGACGTCGACCCCCTGCGCGTGAAGCGATTCCTCGAACAAGCCGAGGCCGACGTTGACAACCTTCACCGGTCCGGCCATGAGCCTGATGATCTCCGCACTCACTGCTGGCACCGGCTCGGCGGGCCCAGTTGCGGTTCTGATCGGCTCCGGGCTGTGCGCCTTGGCCACTTCGCCCGCCCCTGCGCCGGCACCCTGAGCGATCAGACCGGCCAGCCGCGCGGCCTGAGCGTTGCTGGACTGGACGAGCGCTCCGGCTTCGATGAGCTGGGCCACCTGATCGTCGTAGCCCTGGGGATCCTCGTCGGTTCCGCACACCGAGGCAACGACAGAGAGCCACCGTCCCGCATCGCGCGAGCGGTTGCGGGCTTGGCGGATCACCGGGGCCAGCGCGCCGGCAGGATTCGCGTGGGCGCCGTAGCCCAGGACCACGTCGAGCAGGATCACGGCAACCTCCGGGTCCTCGGCCTCGCGGAGCAACCGCTGCAGCCGGAGGTCGGGATCCAGCATGGGGTGCAGGCGCCCGACGGTGAACTCGTCACTGCCCAGGTCGATGACTGTATGAGCGATGCTGCGATGCGCGGAGGGCAGCATCTGAGCGCGATCGAGCGGCGTATTCGAATGGATGGGACCGACAAACGGCTCCAAGAGCATGAGGGCCTCATAACACAGCGTGCCGCCGCTGTAGAGACCGCGGACGTATCGCTGCCCGGGGGCGAGGCGCAGTGCTTCTTGGCCCGGGAGGGCATCGCGGCGCGGCCATTGCGGGGGCGATCCACTTGTGACCTGGACGGCAAGCTCCGCGGTGTCCTCCAGCGTCCGCGCGGGGAACAGACGCTCACCGGACTCGACGGCTGCTCCGATGAAGTTCACGACGACCGGCTTTCCGGTCCGGCGCGCGGCGGCGAGGAGGCGGGAGGCGACTTCCGCCGACGGAGGCTTCGAGATGAACACGATGGCTTCCGTGAGCGGATCTACCCCCAGCGCGTCCAGCCCGGCGAGCGCTGTCAGGCCGCCCACCTCACGCCGTAAGTCGCGGCCGCCGGTACCGACGGCCTGCGAGATCCCCGCGCCGCCGCGGTGGATGAGGCTCGTGACTTCTTGGATCCCGGTCCCCGCCGCCCCGACCACGCCGATCGTCCCGCGACGAATTCGGTTGGCGAATCCAAGAGCGGCACCGCCGATGATGGCGGTGCCGCAGTCGGGCCCCATGACGAGGCGGCCGGCCGCCGCCGCGCGCCGTTTGAGCGCGACTTCGGCCTCGAGTGGGACGTTGTCGCTGAAGAGCATGACGTGCAAACCCGCGTCGAGGGCTTCAGCGGCGACACCGGCGGCGAACCGTCCGGGCACAGAGATGAGGGCCAGGTTCGCGCCGCTGAGCATTCGCGCGGCGGAGGCGACCGTCTTGGGGCGATAGCCCTGCGGGGTCCCGGCCGGCTCGCGCCGGCGCGTGAGCAGCTCCTCCGCGCGAACCAGCGCGTCGTCCGCCATTCCACTATCTACTGCGTCGACAGCGAGGATGAGATCGTCGGCCCGCGCCGCTTCCGCCTCGGAGGAGAGCAATCCCGCGTCGCGCAGAAGCTCCTTGTTCGCCTCCGTCCCCATCACAGCACCCGCCTCGCGCACGCCGGGAAGGGCGCGCACCTCGCGCTGGACGAGCATCAGGGCAACCGAGTCGAAATACGCGCTGGACTTGATGCGGCTTCGGATGACCACGGGAGTGTTAGGAGACTTCCCGCCGCGTCGCGAGGTTCCCTCGCGAGACCTGCGTCTGCCAGAGGGTCTGCGTGTGCTTGCTACTGCGGTTTGCGCTCTGCTAGACTGAAACAACTTCTCACGGACGGAGACTCACCAGATGGCCAAGGCAGCGAAGAAAGAGACGCGCCGTCAAGCGCGGCTGGAACGTCGCGCGCACGAGGAGGCGAAACAGCGGTCCGGCCGGCAGACGCGTCTGCTGTGGATCATCGGCGGGGTTCTCGCCGCCGCGGTCCTCGTCGGCATCGTTGCCTGGAACTCGACCCGGCCACAGGCCGCGTCCTCTCCTTCGGCGGCTCAGAGTGGAACCGAGCAGGCCCCGGGGCAGCCGGCGTCCGGGCAGCCAGCGCAGTCCGGTGTCGCCGCGACTCCGGTCCGGCCCCAGATCGTCACCGTGAAGGACCAGGGACGTGAGCACCTGCTACCCGGTCAGAGCCATCCCGCCTACAACTCAAACCCTCCGGCGTCGGGCTGGCACTATCCGACCACCGCCGCGTGGGGGTTCCATACCAACGAGTTCCCGGACGAGCTCCTTATCCACAACCTCGAGCACGGCGGGGTCTGGATCGCCTACAAGGACGATAATGACTCGGCGGTCGTGGATCCCCTCGTCGCCCTCGCCCGGGAGTTTCCGCGCAAGCTCGTCGTCACCCACCGGCCGGCGAACGACGGCCCCATCGCGGTCGTGGCCTGGGACCACGTGATGAAGCTGGAGCGCTTCGACCGCACGGCCATCGTCGACTTCTACAACCGCTTCAAGAACAAGGGGCCGGAGTTCGTCCCCGACTGACATCCGCGGAGAAGGTCACAGGAGGACGCCGCGCGTGCGTCCCCACGTCCGCGGAGGGGGGTTGCGGGGGGACGGTGCGCGTCCGTCACCCCGCAAATGCATCTACCTGGAGTGCGAAGCAGTTCGCTCCGCCTCAGCGCTTCAGTCCTGATCGAACTCCCCGTTCTACGTACGCCTTGAGCCGTTCCGTCAGCAGCACCTTCCAGCCGTCGCGATAACCGGTCCGGGTCTCCTCTGTCACCTCGCCGACGGCCCGGTGGGAGAGACGGAGGACGGTGCTCGTGCCCTGAGGGGTCAGACGGATGTCGATCACGCCGGCGACCGCGCCGGACATCCCCATGCTGCCCGACATGCGCAGACG
>DATDEG010000063.1:0-6009 GCA_036523465.1 bacterium | reverse complement strand
ACGTACACCTTGAGCCACAGCGCCTGAAGATCCACCAGCATCGCGATCGGCGCGCCGGGGCCCACGATCTCACCCTCGTTTGCGACGCTGTGCACGATCACGCCGGCCCGCGGAGCAAAGACATTGGTCTCCTGACGCACGGACATCAGCTCGTCTCTTGCGGCGACGGCTGCCTGATACTGCGATTGCGCGGCGGCGAGGCCGGCTCGGGCGATCTGCGCCTGCCGCTCGATGCTTTGAAGTTGCTGGCGCTGGCGCGTCACCTCCAGGGTACTCATCGCGGCCAGCGTGACCTGACTGCGGGCGGCATCAACCGCTGCATCCGCCGCGCGGACCTCCTCCTCGCGGAGTTGGACATCGAGCAGACCGCTCTTCGCCTGTTCGAGTCCTGCCAGAGCTCGCTGAACTTGCTCGGCGGCCGCATCCACCTGGGCGGAGGCCGCGTCGAGACCTGCGCGTGCGGCGTCCACCTGGGCGACGGCGACTGCCCCGGCTTCAAGGAGCGAGTTCAGGCGAGAGACATCGCGCTGCGCTTGATCACGCGCGGCGCGGGCTCGGACGAGATCCGCTTTCGCGGCGCCGACTGCGGCCTGCGCGTCATGGACCGCGTGTGGAGCCGTGCGCTGGGAGATCAGGCGGGCTTTGCGGGCCTGCGCACGCCTGGCCAGCCCGCCCGTCAGCGAGGCCTGAGCCTGCCGCTGCTGCGCCGTAATCTGCGCCTGCGCGAGGGCCACCGCCGTCCGTGCCTGGCCGAGTTGCGAGGCCAGGACTGCCAGCTCGCCCTCCGCGCGGCGCACCTGCGCGCGCGCCGTTTCGATTCCGGCTTCCGTCTGGCGCAGCCGTGCGTCGAGCTCCTCGGATCGCAGGACGGCGATCAGCTGGCCCTCTTTTACGGCATCGCCGTCGCGGACGAAGAGACGGCTCACGCGGCCTCCGACTTTGGAGGCGATGAGAACTTCCTCGCCCTCGATCCGCCCGCTTGCCTCGAGCACACCTTCGGGCGGCTTGGCTCGAACCTGGCGCGTGACGGTCCAGCCCGCGGCCAGCGCGATGATGAGGGCTCCTGCGACGACAAGTGTGGTCCGGCGCTTCACGATCATTCCCTCCCCCGACGTCGTATCATTCCAGCGCTCCACCCACAGCGGGGTCCAGTTTGGAGGTGCTCTCGTCAAACGATGGACGCCACCGCGGCGTACGTGAATGTGCGGAAAGGCTCTGCCGCCTCACCGACCGGCGTCATTGTAGGGATCGAACGGCGTGGGGGACTACGGCAGAATCGCGGGCGCGGTGCTAGGCAAAACCACGTAGCAACGAGATGTCTTCAGACGACGATCCTAACTAGGACTCCGGGGTGCGGGCACGATGCCAGACCGAACGGTGAAGACACTAGAGTAGGCCGTGCGGAACGACTCGGATCTCGGGGTGGCGGGCCAGCGCGGGACGAATGTGGTGGCAGTGACGGAGATTCACGACGACGAGGATCCGCCGCCCGGGATCGCGACGAGCGACCTCGAGGACCTGCCGGACAAGTTCGTTGGTGTGCGCCTGCCAAGCCCGGACAGCCTGTGGCCCGCCGAGCCAGGCGATCATACTGTACAACGAGTCGGCGACGTGGTGGAGGTTGCCTTCATTCAAGGCGGCGGGACCTGGAGCGCTGCGCTGGATGGAGGCGAGCAGGCGCCGCAGCAGTGCGATCAACATTCCACGCCATCCCTGCGCAGACGGTTCAGCAGGAAGACGGTCTCCGGCGATCGGGACGACGACGATATCGGTTTGGTGCGCAAGGGGAAGCAGCGCGTCGCGGTATTCGGGAGGGAGGTCATCGAATTGCTCGTGCCGCCACTGCTCGACCGTCATGTCCAGGCAGAGGAGGTCGGGACGGAGTGTCTCGACGAGGCGCACAAGGGAGCGGAGATCGTACGGGATCGGCTCCCGATGAAACTCGGCGAGTGTCCCGAGGACGGCTACACGCGTCAGGTGTTCCTGGACGACGGGCTGCGCGGATGTCACCCGAGCCATCTCGTTACCTCGCGATGGCTGATCATCAAGACCCATACTCCCCTCTGCGAATGACTCTCAAAACAGTCATTCGCAGAGTTGTCCTCACCGTAACAGGTCCGCCCAGCGCCGGCCACCGCGAATCTGCGGTTGGTTCGGTCGGTAATTCCACCTATTCCGCGGTCACGTACCCGTGCCTGACCGCCCACAGCACGGCCTCCGTGCGCGAACGCGTTCCAAGCTTTCCGTAGACGTTCCGCAGGTGCGCCTCGACGGTTCGCACGCTGAGCATGAGGGTCTGGGCGATATCCTTGTTGGTTGACCCTCGAGCGAGCAGACGCAGCACCTCGGTCTCTCGCTCAGACAGCGGCTCGACCAACCCGCCCTCGACCGGCCCGCCACGGGCCAGCACGGACAGCGCCTTCCCCGCGATGGCCGGGGGGAGAACGACCTCTCCGCGGCCGGCGGCGATCAGCGCCCGGGAGAGGTTGCCGACGGTTTCGTCACGGGCGATAATCCCGGTGACCCCGGCCTGCAGCATTTCGATAATCAGAGGGAGATCGTAGGCGGGGACGAGAACGAGGACGCCCCAGTCTGGTGCTGCGCCGCGGATGCGACGGACGATGTCGGGATCAGGGGCAATAACATCTACCAAGACCGCGGTCGGCGCTCGGTCGGCGGAAAGGCGCGTCAGGCCGTCGATCTCGGCAGTCGCGCCCGCCACCACGATGTCGGGCTGGGCATTCAGCAACGCCTGCCAGGCTTCCCGATGCAACGTGGCCGGCGCATAGATGACAACGTGCATTGCCCAACTGCTTCCAGAGACCGCGGCTACGGGTCCTCCTTAGACCCTTACACCGGACCCGCCATCCCGTCGAGGAATTCTACGCTCGGGATGCGAGCTTCAGACGCCCATCGCCAGGTGCGGCGCCCGCCAGCGTCTTCCTCAAGGCAGAGAGCGTCCACACGCCACCCAGCGCATCGAGAATGCTCAGCGGCACATAGGTGGCGGGGGCGTTGCCGGTCAGGTAGAGAGCAATCGTGACTAGTGGGGAGGCGAACCGCGTGTAGACTGTCAACCGAGCGAAGAAGCGGTCCTTCCCGATCCCCGACGCGCAGTAGTAGAAGGACGACGCAAGCAGGACGAACCCCAGCATGTAGGTGGACGACGTAATCTCATCACGAACGCCAAACCAGGGGAGTACAGTTCGAGGGACAAAGAGGAGAATCGCGCCCATCAGGCCAGAATAGACGCTGAACACGATCAGACTGAAGAACGGATCGAACAGTCTTCTCTGTTGCCGCGCCATGGCGTCCTCCTGTCCGCGATGCCTGCTCGGTTTCCAGGTGTCCTTGCTAGACTACGATCGGATCCCAGCCCCCGTAACGATCTCGGATCGGTCCGCGCGGCACGCTGAGGGCGATCAACAGGATGCCGGCGCCGAAACTGCTCAGCCTGGCGGCCAGCGACATCTCCGGGAACAGCCACACGGCGACGGCCACCGCCAGCCCGATGACGATGTTCAGCACTCTCGTCAGACGCGTCACCTCCGCCCACGCGACAAGTGCGGTCACGATCGTCAGGCCGCCGAGGATGGTCTCGAAGGTAAACGCCGGCCGGGGCGTGTGGAACACCCACGGTGCCGCCATCAACCAGGCGCCGATGACGGCACTCCCCAGCAGCGGCCAGGTGAAGCTGGTTCCCCACAGCATCTCGCGCCAGCTGCCCAGAGTCCACGACGGCCGTGGCGTCCGCGAGAGCCCAATGTCCTCGACGGGCTTGGGCAGCGTACCGCCGATCCAGAACAGGCGCCAGGCGGAAGCCCCGGCGCGCCTGCCGATGACCAGGAACTGGATCATCGCCACGACTTCGTCCAGCGAGACCGCCACCATGATCAACATGAACATTGCCGTAATCAGGCAGATCGTGCACCAGGCTCCTACAGCCACCGGCTGCAGCATGATCAGCACCACGCTGGTAATGCCCAGGGGGATGACCACGATGCCGAACATCGCCACCATCCAGGGCATCGTCCGCCACCGGCGTGTGTCGCCCATCACGGCGGAGAGCAGCTCGATCAGATATGTGTAGGCACCCAGCCCGGCATCGGAGATCGGGAACATATGCGACACATCGGATGTGAGGACGCGTTCAGTCCCCGTTCCGAAGATGGGATCCCACGCATTGGGGATATGCCCCAGTTGGAACGCCGCCATGTAACGAGAGAGGAAGAAGCTGATGGTAGCCAGCGCGATGACCGGCGCCCGCTGCGGCCAGCTGGAGGGATTGTAGGTCCACCCCGGTGGCACCGTGGGGCCCGGCATCTCCGAGCGCATGGGGATGATCACGGAGAAGGCCGCGATCATCATGCCGGTCATCGTATCGTTGGCATACGAGCCCGGATCCGGCGCCCAGAAGGCAAGCGGCGCGAATGCCACCCAGAGCCCGACGGCCGCATTCGCCCATGGGCCCCAGGGGAGTCCCTTCATGCCGAGGACTGCAAACAGGATCACGAGCGCGCCGCTAATCATGTCGCTCCAGGCCATGGGCACGCTCGGATAGGCGAGGGCCGAAGGGCTGAAGACCAACCAGGCGCCAAGTGGCATCACCGCGATGTGCACCCAGTGCTCGGCCAGCACGTGCCAGGCCATGAGCGGCCCGTGCCCCAGTTCGGTCACCTCGGGACGCGGGCGGAGGCGCTCGCCTTCCTCATACAGATCCCTCTCGTGACGCAGGAGGGCTTCGGGCAGCTCACGGACGAGGGCCTTGCGCTCCTGCAGGGGCTGCATCATCTCGATGTGCCCCTTGGGGTCGGACTCCATCAGCCGCTTCACGTGAGCGTCATGGCGGCGCTGCTCGGCCATCTCACGGTCGTACTCGCGTCCCAGGATCGCCTGGAAAATGCGCATCTCCTGCAGGTGCGTCATCACCTGCCGCAACCGCTCCGGCAGCTGGGAAGAAGGCGCCGACGCATGACCGGCGTCCGCTTCATGGGTGGTGTGCTCAGGCGATGCGCCGGGTCCCGGTGGAGGGCCGTGCCCGGAGCCGTGCCCGTGGCCCGTGTCGTCACGATTCATCAGGAGGCTCCGTGTCCGGCATGGGCGTGTCCGCCGACAGATGCAGCCCTCATGCGGACGATCTCATCGCGCAGCTCGAGCAGGCGTTCCTGGGAAGGTTCGCCCGGCGGCGCCTGCGGCGCCACCGCCTGAAGCCAGGCCGGCATCTCGATCTCGTTCTCGCGGTACCAGGCCCAGGGGTCGGCCTTCAGCGCCGCGACGACCCCGGGCAGGGTGTCCCGCAACCGCTGTGTGGGCTCCCAACCAAGGACCGTGCGGGCACGAGCGATATCCAGTTCGTAGTGGTCATCCGCCCGCTCGATCATCCAGGGTTTGATGAATGGGATGCGCCACAGCCGAAGTACTTCCATCACCCAGGCGCCGAGCTTCGCCAACGACTTCGGTAGGATAAGGGTAGGCCAGGCGTCCTGATCGTGGATCAGCCGACCTAGAGCGTTTTGCAGGTCAGCATAGGACATGGTTTCGGGTTCAGCGACTTCCAGCACCAGTTCCGCCGGCAGGCCGGCGCGCCGCTCAACGAGCCGGACGTAGAGATCAACGACGTCGTCGCGATGCACCATCGCGGAGCCGTGCCGGGGATTTCCCGCAAAGACATAGGCTGTGGGGTCGCGTTCGAAGATTCTCTGGATCTGCCTCGGCAGCGGTTCGGAATGCCCCAGGTCATCGTAGACGCCGGCGAGTCGCAGCACGACCGTGGGGATATCCCCGCGCTCTTTGCGGATGAGCTCCTCGGTGCGCACCTTTGATGCCGGATAGGCCCACGTAGGCCTAAGTGGGGAGTCTTCAGAGATGGGCCGGCCGGGCGTCGTCGGGGCATGCACGAGCATCGTGCTGGAGAAGACAAACTGCTCGACCCGAAGACCTGTCTCGCGCAAGAGGCGCAGAAATCGTCCCGTCCCGCGAACCGTGATCTGTTCATACTGCGGGCTGGGA
>DATDEG010000062.1:0-2780 GCA_036523465.1 bacterium | reverse complement strand
TACACGGCCGGCGCGGTGGCGTGCTTCGCGTACGAGAAGCCGGTGGCGGCGGTGGACACGAACGTCGCTCGAGTCATCCGAAGGGTCTTCTTTGGGGAGCGAGGAGGGGGGAGCGGTCGGAGGCGGTCCGCCAGGGAGCTTCGTCGCGGCAGGACTTCGACCGCTCCCCGCTCCCCGCTCCCTGTCATCTGGCAGGTAGCCGAATCCATCGTGCCCAGGGACGGCAAGCGCGCCTGGAGGTTCAATCAGGCCGTCATGGAGCTCGGCGCGACGGTGTGTGGGGCGCGAAAGCCGAGATGCGGAGAGTGCCCGGTACGGTCGGACTGCAAGACGGGAAGGGAGTGATTCGATGCAAGCTGCCGCCGTGATGATCCCCGATCCACTCGTGGCCGCCACCGGTGCGACGTCGGCCGAAGTGGCCGCCCTCATGCGCTCCCGGAACGTCTCCTTCGTGCCGGTGATCGACAATCCCAAGGATCGGCGTTTCAAGGGCATCGTCTCGGACCGGGACATCGTGGTCGGCTGCGTGGCCATGGGACACGACCCGAAGGAGTGCTCCGCGGAGGACCATATGCGGACCGATACGGCGGTCGTGACGCCCGACACGGAGCTGAACGGTTATCGACTGAAGGCGGAGATGGATGCGGCGGGGCACCCGATCAGAGCGACGATCGTGGTAGTGGATCAGAACAGAAAAGTCGTCGGGTTCATTCCGCATCCCGAACAGATAGAAGGGATTCTGAAAGACGAGTCTGTCGACTAGTCTGCAGATGGACAGACAGTCGCTCAGATGCTCAGGCGCAACGCCTTTCTGACCGACTGCCAACCTGTAGATTTCATACCGTGAAGTACTTCACCGTCCAGGAAGCCAACCGCACGCTGCCCCTGGTGCGCCGCATCGTCGCCGACCTCATGTCTCTCTATCCCCAATGGCGCGAGCTCGTGCAGCGCTACGAGCTGGTTGCCGCCCAGTCCCGACCCGACTGGGGCGAATCTCCCGAGCAGCTCGCCCTGCACCGCGAGATCGACGAGATCGCCGGCCGGATCACCGAGCATCAGCGCGAGCTGGCGGCGGTCGGCTGCATCTTCAAGGGCTTCGAGGAGGGCCTGGTGGACTTCTACGGCAAGCTCGACGGGCGCGACATCTTCTGGTGCTGGAAACAGGGCGAGGAACGGATCGGTCACTGGCACGAAATCGAAGCGGGGTATGCCGGACGACGGCCCCTGCCCACGGTCTCAACGGGAGGAATCGACTGATGCACGGCTTCTGGATGCTGGTGCACATGCTGGGGTTCACCTTCTGGATCGGGGGCGGCGTGGCCACGATGGCGACGGGGATCGTCTCGAAGCGATGGGCCCCCGATGCGCGGCTGGCGAGCTACCGCCTCACGAGCGCGGTGTGGCGCATCCTGGTCGGCCCGGGGTCGGTCGCGGTCACGCTGTCGGGCCTCGCACTCAGCATGCCCTTCATGAAGTCGGGGATGACGCCCGGCTGGATGATGCTCATGATGGTGACCGGCATCGTCGGTTTCCTCATCGCCATCGGTGTCTCGCTCCCCGCCGCGGCGCAGCTGGGTCGTCTCGAGCTGGACCCACGGGGCGAGATTCCCGAGCACTTTCATGCGCTGCGCAGCCGGCTGGTGTGGGGATCGTCGATCGCGGGGGCGATGGCGTTGATCGGGCTGTACGCCGGAACCTGGATGAAAGGGTAGTCGCCACGCAGACGCCGAGACGCTGAGCCGCCGAGTGGGTGTGAGGAGCGAGTGTCTTAGGCCCTTCCTCCCTCCTGGTTCCTGGGCGTCCACTCAGCGGCTTGGCGTCTCGGCGTCTATCTCGCCGTCTCAGCGTCTAAGCGTCTTTTTGTTTCGGTGTACCCTGCTTCGATGTAGCGGCGCACGTTATCCACCGCGAACGTCGCCTCTCGCTCCGCCACCGCCCGCACCACGATCAGCCGCGGCCCCAGATCGGGCCAGCCGGCGATCGCCTCCTGCACCTGTGCCGCCATCATGATCCGCTCCGCGGCGCCGTGGGCCCGCACCAGCGCAGGCGGAAAGCGGGGCGTCGGGGAGGTCGGCTCCGGCTCGTCGAATCCGGCCCCCACGTGCACGGCGACGACCAAGTCGGACCGGATCGTTCGGGCCGCCTCGAGCGGCAGGACGGCCCGAAGGCCGCCGTCGGCATAGCGCCGCCGCTCGATCAGTGCAGGCGGGTAGTAGAGCGGCAACGCGCACGACGCGTACAGCGCCTCGTGCAATCCCGCCCGGCGCTCGCCCTCTGCCGTCCCGAACAGCACCGCTGCGCCGGAATCGAGGTCCGTCGCCGTGACCGTGAGCGGCGTCGCCAGGTCCTCGAACGCCTTGACCGGTACCAGTTGCTCGATCAACGCCCGCAGCGGACCGGGCTTGAGCAGGTGATCGGCGAATACACCCTTGGCGATGGCGACCAGGTCGAGGACCGCGATCTTCTCATGGGAGGGCTGGAGCAACGCGGTCGTCAGCGCCTCGTGGGTGACCCCGCTCGCGAGCGCCGCCGCCATGACTGCCCCGAAGGACGTGCCGACGTAATGCACCGGGTTGATCCCGGCCTCGGCCAGGGCGCGCCGGGCGCCGACGTGAGCCACGGACTTGGCACCGCCGCCCCCGAAGACCGCCACCACCCTCATCCCCACCATCCCTCACCCATTGCGGATTGTGGATTGCCGATTGCGGATTGGCAAACAACCACCGGCAGGGATCCTCCCATTGCCAATCCGCAATCCGCAATCCGCAATCCGCAATCGA
>DATDEG010000061.1:0-4191 GCA_036523465.1 bacterium | reverse complement strand
GCCGGCCTACCGAGGAACACCAGCGCGGTCCCATCGGGAGACCAGGTCAGATCCGTGGGGTCGTGGTCTCCGGAGGTCAGTGCGCGTGCTTCGCCGCCGTCGGCGGGGATGACGTAGATCTGCTTCGGCTTCTTGCCTTCTCCTGGCGGCGCGCCCCGTTCGGAGAGGAAGGCGATCGAGCGGCCGTCGGGCGACCACCGCGGAAGGCTGTCTCCGTGGCTGCCCGCGGTAAACTGCTTCGCCGGACCGCCGGCGGTGGGGATGATCCACAGATGCGAGCGGTAGGTATCGGCGTCTCGATCGATGACCTTCTGGACGTAGACGACGCGCGTCCCGTCGGGAGAGACCTGCGGGTCGCTCACCCACTTCAAGGCCAACAGATCGTCGATCGTCATCGGACGCTTCATCGCACCAACTCCTCCGCTCAAAGTGCTGAAGTGGTTACCGGCGAGACACCGGGCTTCCTTCTCTACCGTCCGAACGAGAGCCGCTCGGCCAATACTTCCGGGAGACCGGCGGCGCGCATCTTCTCCTGCGTCCGCTCCAATGGATAAGGGAGGCGGATGAGCTGCGCGCGCGAGTTGCCTTCGTCCAGCCACAGATATGCCGCGCGCGGATCGCCGTCCCTGGGTTGCCCCACGCTCCCGACATTGATGAGGTACCGGTACGCGGGTCGAAGCTCGAGCGGATCGTCAGGAGCGAGCGGTCTGACCTGCACCCGCTCGCCGTCGTCGATGAACACTCCCGGCACGTGCGTGTGTCCGACGAGCCCGAGGCGGAACTCGACGCTCTCGAAGCTGCTCTTCGCCGTGGAGGCGTCGAACACGTACTCGTCGGTAGGATCGCGCGGGCTTCCGTGAACGGCGAGGAACGCGGGGCGCCGTAGTTGCCTCGGCAGGTCGCCCAGGTATGCCCGCGTGTCGTCGGCCAGCTGGTCCCGCGTCCAGAGGATGGCCGCGCGCGCGTAGGGATTGAACATGGTGACGTCCGTACGATCGAGCGCGGCGAGGTCATGGTTCCCCAGGACGGCGCCGGCCAGGACATCGCGGAGCCGTCGAACGCAGGCGTTGGGATCAGGGCCGTATCCGACGAAATCCCCCAGGCAGATGATCGCCTCCGGGTTCCGGCCGGCGACATCGGCGAGAACAACCTCGAGCGCCTCGAGATTTGCGTGCACGTCCGAGAGGACCGCGTAGCGCATGGGGAGGAGTCTACGCAGGCGGAACGGAGCGCGGCCGGGTCGTTCCTCGCAGATAACGGATCATGAGGTAGACGCCCAGAACAAAGGCCAGCACCGGTGCGAGCCAGAGCACGAGATAGCCGCCGCGCCGGGGAGGAGCGGCAAGCACCGTCTCTCCGAACTGGCCGACGAAGTAGGCCAGGATCTGCTCCCTGGTTTCTCCGCGCTGCAGGCGGGCGCGGATCTCCTGCCGCATCTGCACGGCCAACGTCGAGTTGGATTCCGCGACGGTCTGGCCGGCGCAGACCGGACACATCAACTCCCGGGCAATACCGTTCACTTGATCCTCGAGCGATGGCGCCGCCGCGGCCCCGAGCGGGCCGAACAGCGTCGCGCCCAGGAACACCACGGCGGCGATGAACATGACGGCAGCGAGGCGCATCGCTTCTAATCGTTCGGGCCGCCGGATGACCGCTCCTATGCAGGCGGAGGGGGGAGTTTGAGGGGGGACGCCGCCCATGCGTCCCCCCTCGCCGCTCGTGTCGGGGCCTGAAGGACCCTGCCCGGCTCGGACGCGAAGGCAGAAGAACGTGGGCGCCGCATCACTCCTGCTCACTCGAGTCTCCCCCCTGCGGCCCTGGATCCCAGCGGAGATCCGGCGGAATGCCGCGATCGATGTCACGGCGGCCGCCCTGTTCGGCCTCTGGGGCGGGCTCACGATGCCCTTCATCCCGTTCATGGGCCGCCGTCTGGGGGCATCCGCGCTCGAGGTCTCCGTCCTCGTGGCCGCCCAGGCCGTCGTCCTGCTCCTCTCGTTGTGGGCCGTCAACCTCGTCCGCATCGGGCACCCGGTCCGAGTCGTCTTCATCCCGTCCCTGATCGCGCGATCGCTGTTCTTCGCGATGCCCTTCGTCCATTCGGCCGAGGAGTATGTGGCGCTCATGGTCGTGCACTACGCCATCGGCCAGATGGGATCCCCGGCGTACGCGCAGGTGATGCGCGCGGTCTATCCGGATGATCTGCGCGGCCGGATCATGGCGGTCGTGCGCGTCGGGATGGCGCTATGCTGGATCATCGCCTCGCTCGCCGGCGGCCGGCTCATGGAGCTGGTGGACTTCCGGTGGGTGTTCGCGTCGGCGGCAGTGTTCGGGGTTACCTCGTCACTCGTCTTCAGCCGGATCCGGCTCCCCGCCGTCCCCCAACCCGAGACGCGGGCGGACCTCCGTCACGTGGCCCGGATACTCCGCGAGGATCGTGGGTTCCGGCAGTTCCTCACCGGATTGTTCGTCTACGGATTCTCGACGTGGTTTTACGGACCGGCCATCGCGATCCTGCTCGTCGACGTCCTGCACGCGACGAGCTTCCAGGCGGGCCTGCTCGGTGCCGTCACGTCAGTCACGTGGCTGTTCTCCTATTACTATTGGGGAAGGCTGATCGACCGCCGCTCGGCGACGACGGCGATGAGCCGCGTACTCTTCATCGGAACACTCAGCCCGCTCGTGTACCTCTCGTCCTTGAATGGCTGGATGGTGCAGGGCGCCGGGATCACGGAAGGGATGACATCGGCGGGCTTCGACATCGGCTGGATCGGCGTGATCCTGCAGTACGCGCCCGCCGATCACATCCGCCACTACGTGGCCATCTGGAACTTCCTCGTGGGACTGCGGGCCGGAACCGCGCCGTTCCTCGCCGGCGTGCTGATCCCGCTGCTCGGAGTGCGCTGGATCTTCGGCATCGCGGCAGCCGGCACGCTCGCCGGCGCGCTACTTATGCGGGCTGCGGTCCGACGCGTGCTCGCCAGTAGGGCCTGAGGATCACGGCGAGTTCAGCCGGAGAGCGGCGCCACTGTTCGACATCGACGTACCGCTCCCCGAGGTGTCTGCGCTCCCGCTCGACGGGCTGGTAGAAGACCGCCCAGAACTCGCTTTCGGGAGCTTCGAGCAGCCCGATCCGCCGGCCGGCCACCCGGACGTCGAGGCGGCACCCGCCCGCGGTCCGGATGACCCACGCATCCTGCGCGCCGAACTCACGGCGCAGAATATCCCGCAATTGGGCGATGAGCCGTTGCTGCTTGGGCCAGGGATGGGTCACTCGGACATCAATCGCCGCCCCAGATCATCGAGAAACGCACGGAGGTAGGCTGCGCCGGTCTGGTCGGGTTCTCGCCCGGCCAAGGCATCCCGGTCGAGGTCCAGCGTCGCGGCGATGTCATCCGCCATGGGCCGGAGCGTTTGGATGTAGGTCAGCACGTGCTTCTGCCCGGACCGCGTGTGCGGAACGGGGACAACGAAGCCGCGCTTCCTCGTACCGGGGGACATCAGTCGGACCATCCTCATGGGCTCACCTCTCGGCCAGTCTCGATTGATGGATGAGGACGGGCAGGTACTGTCACTTTACCCATCACAACCGCCCCGCGCCTCCCGTCGTGAAGGCGCGGAGCACGAGGGCCAGTTCCGTGAAGCACAGCAGGGCCAGCGTCCGCGGCTCGTTGATCCGCGCAGGATCGGCGAGCGCGCGCGACCGGAGAAAGCCCCCCGGCCGCAGTCCGACCTGGACCAGGGCGCCCACGATGACAAGGATCCCGTAGAGGAAGTGCAACGGCCGGCCCGGACGGGCCCCACCGAGGGCGAGAATGATACCGGAGGCAACCTGGAGCGCAATGAGGGCGTTCACAGCAAGAACGACACTCCAGAACAGGGGGCCAAGCCGGCGGCGGCCACGGAAGAGGTCCGCACCGATCGCCCATCCGGCCAGGACAACGTTCCCCGCCACGACGAGCAGCATAAGCGCGGGATACGCGTGGACGGCGACCAACCGCATCGCAGAGTTGACCTTTCCACATCCTCCACGGCCGCCCCTGCCCCATGTCCGCGGAGGGGGTTGTAGGGGACGCCGCGCGTGTGTCCCCCACACGTTGGTTGGTCAGGGTCCGGACGCCGCGCGTGCGTCCCCCTAGAGTTCTCGTGGGTGTACGCCTTGCGAATCTGGTGGCGACGCGCTAACCTAGGGCG
>DATDEG010000060.1:0-3187 GCA_036523465.1 bacterium | reverse complement strand
TCTGTGCCGCCCGGGCCCGCTCGCGCTGGGCCGCCATCGCCGCGCCGAACCCGGCCTCGTCGACTTCCATACCGCGCTCGCGCGCCACATCTCGGGTCATCTCCACCGGAAACCCGAACGTGTCATAGAGCCGGAAGACGTCCTCACCGGACAGCACTGTCCGACCGGATGCGCGGGTCTGCGCGATGACCTCCTCCAGACGGCCGATCCCCGCGCTGAGCGTCGCGGCGAAGCGCTCCTCTTCCGCGCGTGCGGCGGTCTGGACAAACGCCTGCTGGGCGACGAGTTCCGGATAGACGTCGCCCATGGCGTCCACGACGGCCCCGGCAATCTCGCCGAGGAAGGGCCGGTCCGTACCGGCCTCGCGCGCGAAGCGCATGGCCCGGCGCATGATCATGCGCAGCACGTATCCCCGTCCCTCGTTCCCCGGCACGACGCCGTCGGCAAGGAGAAATGTCATCGCCCGGCCGTGGTCTGCCATGACGCGGTACGAAATCTGATGCGCCTCACGCTGCGCATCGTCGTGTTCCAGCACGTCCTGGAGGCGGTCCAGCAACGGGGTGAAGAGGTCGGTGCGGTAGACATCAGGGACGCCCTGCAGCACCGTGGTCAGCCGCTCGAGCCCCATCCCGGTATCTACACCCGGACGGGGAAGCGGCACACGCCGGCCATCAGGATGCTGATCGAACTGCATGAACACGAGGTTCCACACCTCGAGCCAGCGCAGACATCCGTTGTCCAAGGCCACACCGCAGTCCGGCCGTCCGCAGGTACAGTACTCCGGTCCCCAGTCGTAGTGGACCTCGGAGGTCGGCCCGCAGGGCCCGACGTCGGCCATCATCCAGAAGTTCGTCTTCTCGCCCATGCGGAGCACTCTCGCTTCCGGGATGCCGAGGGCCCGCCACGCCGCATGCGCCTCATCGTCGGTCTCGAAGACGGTCGCGATGAGCCGCTCGGGCGGGATCCCGTAAGAGCGCGTCATGAGATCGTAGGCGAAGCCCACCGCCTCGCGCTTGAAGTAGTCGCCGAAGCTGAAGTTCCCCAGCATGAGGAAGAACGTGTGGTGCCACGGGCTCACCCCGACCGTCTCGAGGTCGTTGTGCTTCCCCTGGACCCGCATGCACTTCTGCAGCGTCGCCGCCCGCAGGTACGGGCGCGCCTCCAGGCCGAGGAACGTGTCCTTGAACTGCACCATGCCCGCGTTCGTGAACAGCAGCGTCGGATCGCCCGCCGGCACCAGAGAGGAACTCGGCACCACGCTGTGGCCGCGCTCCCGGAAGTAGTCGAGAAACGTCCGGGCCGCCTCTTTCCAGCCCGGGCGGTAGTTCGTATCCATCGTCCGTCACCCCGTCTCAGTGTCTCAGCGGCTATACACTCGCGCCGAGACAACTCGCTCAAGAAAAGCGAAACGCCCCCGTCCTGGAGGGACGAGAGCGGTGCTCCCGCGGTACCACCCATCTTCCTCCCCCGATGTCACCGGGAAAGGCTCTTGATCGACCGGTAACGGTGGCCGCCGCCGCCTTCACGCTTCCGCGCTCGGCGCGCGCTCAGGAGTGGCGAACTCCCTCATCGCTCGGTTCCCAGTCTATGGACGTGCCTGGACCGTGTCAACCATCAGGTAGCGACTTCACTCGAGACCTCCGCCAGCATCGACTCGGCCCACGTGATGGCCTCATCGAGAACCCCCACCGCCTGGTCGATCTGCGCCTTGGTGATGATGAGCGGCGGAGCAATCCGGAAACATTCCGGCTTGTTCAGGCTGTAGAAGACGATGACGCCGCGCTCCATCGCGCCGGCGGTGACGAGGAGGACGATGTCGGGATCGGTGAACTCCATCCCCACGAGGAGGCCCTTCCCCCGCACGTCCCGGACGATGGAGGAGTGCCGGCGCTGGACGCCGCGCAGGCCGTCCATGAGATACGGCCCCATCTCGGCGGCACGCTCGGGGAGGCGCTCCTCGAGCAGAACCCGGATCGTCGCCACGCCGGCGGCGCAGGCCATCGGGTTACCCCCGAACGTTGAGGAATGGAGGTAGGGATTGTGCTCGAGCGCCTTCCATAGATGCGGGCGGCCGGTAAACGCACCGATCGGCATGACGCCGCCGCCGAGGGCCTTCGCCGTCGTGAGGAGATCGGGGACAACGTCCCAGTGCTCGCAGCCGAACATCTTGCCCGTCCGCCCCAGGCCGGTCTGAACCTCATCGAAGATCAGTAGGGCCCCGGCGCGATCGCAGATCTGACGGACTCCGCGCAGGTAGCCGTCCGGAGGAATGATGACTCCGCCCTCTCCCTGGATCGGCTCCAAGATGACGGCGGCCGTGTGGTCCGTCACAACCCGGTCCATCGCTTCCAGATCGCCGAAGGGCACATGGTGGAATCCGGGCAGCAGCGGGCGGAACGGCTCCTTGTACTTCTCGCGTCCCGACGCGGACAGCGCGCCGAGTGTCTTGCCGTGGAACGCCCCCTCCGCCCCCACGATGTCGGACCGGCCCGTGGCCAGGCGGGCGAGCTTGATGGCGCCTTCGTTCGCTTCCGCCCCGCTGTTCGCGAAGAAGCTGTACTGCAGGTCGCCCGGCGTGATCTTGGCGAGCAGCTCGGCCAGATCGGCCTCGGGGATGCGCGGCATCGCGCGCACGGACATCGGCATCCGGTCGAGTTGCTCCTTCACCGCGGCGACGACCTTGGGATGGCGGTGCCCAAGGGCGAATACCGCGGGCCCACCCGAGCAGTCCAGATACTCGCGACCGTGGATGTCGCGGATGACCGCACCCTCGGCCTCCCACTCCGCCGTGACGACGTTGGCGAAGCGATAGAGCCGGACGAGCCCCGGGTTCACGTAGCGTGTGTACTTCTCGAGAACCTCCGCAGCCGTGCGGTCTGGGTCAGTGGGTCGAGGCATCGGCAGGCCGACTCCCGGTTTCGAGATACTCTTTCGCCCGGCGGACTACTTCCCGCGTTTCCTTATACTTGATGCGCTCCATAGCCGTGCCAAGTGGGACCCACTCCGTGGCGACGAACCCTTCCTCCGCCTGGGGGGCCGCGTCTTCTCCGCCGAGAAACTCGAGGAGGAAGTAGCGCACGGTCTTATCGTAGAACGCGTCCTCGGATCGCCAGAAGAAGTAGTACCGCTCTTCACCGAGGTCCGCGACCACCCGGACCCGGGAGATACCGGTCTCTTCCCGCACTTC
>DATDEG010000059.1:0-2999 GCA_036523465.1 bacterium | reverse complement strand
CGCCCGATTTCCCGTTCCCGCTCTGATCGAGTCCGGTCCCCATCGTCCTGATTACCGGCTCCCGGGGCTCAGATTCAGTAACCGCAGCGCGTTCCCGTGCAAGATCCGCTCCTTACCGCCGGGGAGGATGTGGGCGGAGATATCGATGCGGGCTGCCGGGTCCATACTGATCCCCAAGTGCCTTCGAGCCGTTAGGTGTGATGGCCGGCGCGCGGCCCTAGTCCGCGCGCTACGGCCGCCCGCCAGGCCTCGACGAACCCGCCGGGGAGCGCCACGACGATGATGATGAACAGGATCCCGAAGATGAGGAGGTGCACCTCAACGAGGCGGAGTGCCAGCGCCTCCCGCAGCATCAGGTAGAAGGCCGCGCCCGCGACCGGTCCCCACACCGTACCGACGCCTCCGAGAAACGTGATGAGCAGAGCATCGAACGTCCAGAGCGGGCTGAATGCGAACTGTGGATAGAAGCTCACGAAGTAATAACCGAAGACCGCGCCCGCCGCCCCCGCCAGCGCGCTGCTGGCGACGAAGGCCATGAGTTTGTGGGGGAAGGCGCGTACGCCGCTGGCTTCCGCGACCGTCTCGTCCTCCCGCACAGCCGCCAGGCCGTAGCCGAACCGCGACCGCGTGAGGAGCCAGGCGGCCGCGACCGTGAGCACGGCGACGGCAAGGGCGAGGTAGTAACGGGGGATCAGATTGTACGCGGCGAGGACCGGCTCCGGGAGGGTGGAGACTTCGGGCATGAGGTTTGACGTCGTGATCCGCATGATCTCGGCGGCGGCGAGCGTACCGATGGCGAAATACGGGCCGTACAGTCGAAGCGTCGGCGCTCCGATGATGAGCCCGGCGGTCGCGGCGGCGCCCACGCCGGCCGGAACGGCCAGGATGAGGGATGTTCCCTTCAACCACAACGTCCGCGTGATCACCGCGCCGAGGCCGAAGAACGCGGCATGCCCAAGGTTCACCTGCCCACCGAAGCCGCTGAGCAGATTCCAGCTCTGGGCAAGCGCAGTATAGAGGAAGACGAGCAGCATCCAGGTGAGCAGGCTGCGTTCAGCCGCGGCGGGCAGGATCGACGCGAGGCGCGGTAGCGCGGCCAGGGCAGCCAGCGCGGTGCCGGCCGCGAGAAGCGCTCCAAAGCGGCGGGATCGCATCATCGCGCGAAGAGTCCCTGGGGCCGGACGCTGAGGACGATCAGGAACATCGCCAGCCCGACGACTTCGCGGTAGGCGTTGCCGAGCAGGAAGCCGCTCATCGATTCGGTCACGCCGAGAAACAGCCCGCCCACGAACGTCCCGAAGACATTCCCCATCCCCCCGAGCACGATGACGATGAGGGCCTTCAGCGTCCAGTGCAAGCCGATCGCCGGGCTGATCGCGTCGGATACACTGACGAGCGATCCGGCGACGCCCGCCAGTGCGCTCCCGAGCGCGAACGCCGTGAGGAACGTCGTGCCGATCGGAATGCCCATCAGGGCGGCCCCGTGCTCATCCTCTGCCGTGGCCCGGATGGCCGTGCCCGCTCTCGTCCGGGTGAGGAAGAGGTGCAGCCCGCCGAGGACGATGAAGGCGAGCAGGAGGGCAAGCAGGCGGGAGATCGGGACGACGACGGAGCCGAGACGCAGGACCTCCCCGGCGTACGCGGGGGTGACGGCCCGCTCGTCGGCCTCCCAGACCAGGATGGCGAGGGTCTGCAGCACGAGGGCGAGACCGAAGCCGATGAGGATCGAATTCTTGATCTTCGTCTCCTCGCGGAACGAGACGAGCCGGCGGAACAGCAGCTGGAAGAGCAGCGCCCCGATGATGAAGAGCACGGGCCCGGCGGCGAGGCTCGAGAGAAACGGATCGACCCGCCAGAACACGAACAGCCAGACGCTCACATAGCCTCCGAGCATGATGAGCTCGCCATGCGCAACGTTCAGCATAGTGAGCACGCCGAAGACGAGGGAGAGTCCGACCGCGCCGAGTCCGTAGAGCCCACCGGTGAGGAGCCCAAAGACGCCGTTCTGCAGAAGGATGGTATTCACAGCCGGCGCACCGATCTTATCATGTCACGGACACGTGACGTGACGGAGGCGGAGGAGCGGAGCCGGCCCCGAGGTAGACTTCGATGACTTCCCGGCGGGCCAGTACATCCTCAGGGCCGCCCTCCGCGATCCGCCGCCCGCTGTTCAGCACGACCACCCGCTCGCACAGCGCCCTGACCGCCGGCACGTTGTGCTCGACGATCACGAGGGTGACGCCGTCCGACCTGATCCTGGCGAACAGAGTGAGGATGGTCTGCACCTCGGTCGGATTCAGTCCCCCCAGCGGCTCGTCGAGAAGCAGCACTCTGGGATGCGTCGCCAGGGCGCGGGCGATCTCCAGCTGTTTGCGCTCCGTGAGTGTAAGCCCGGTCGCCTTAACGCCTGCCTTGTGACCGAGTCCGATGAGCTCGAGCAGCCGCAGACTCTCCTCGTGAGCCGCGGCGTGAGAGGGCCGGTCGCGCCCATAGAGCCGGGCCACCATCACATTGTCGAGTGCGGTGAGGGCAGGCAGCGGCCGGACGATCTGGAACGTCCGGGCGATTCCGAGGCGCGTCCGCGCGCTGGCCGGGAGTGTCGTGACGTCACGGCCACCCATCCGGATCCGCCCCGTCTCCGGCCGGAGCGCGCCGGCGATGAGATTGAGGACCGTCGTCTTCCCCGAGCCGTTCGGGCCGATCAGGCCGAGGATCTCACCTTCGGCGACCGCGAACGAGACGTCGATCACCGCGCGCAGGCCGCCGAAGGCTTTGGCGAGTTCTTCGACCGCCAGCAGCGACTCAGCGCTCACGCCACGGCTTGGCGGGATACAGCGCAGGCGTCGCCCCCAACTCCTTCGGCCAGACCATCTGTTGCGTTCCGCTCTGCCACTGCACGACGACAAACGGCTGGACTCCGGTTCCATCGGGCCGGAACCGCACGGGCCCTTCCACGGTTTGCATGTTCGTCGCGGCCATCGCGTCGCGGATCGCGGCCG
>DATDEG010000058.1:0-4364 GCA_036523465.1 bacterium | reverse complement strand
CTTCTTTCAGGCCATCGGAGACATCGCCTGGCTCCCCATCCTACTCATCTGGTTCGGCTTCACCTTGAAGACGATGACATTTGTGATCGTCTACACGGTCATCTTCCCGGTCATCTTCAACACGGCGCTCGGGGTGCGGACGATCCCCGCTGAGATGGTGCGCGCCGCGCAGACCCTGGGGGCGCCGCGCTGGCGCGTGCTCGTCGACGTCTTTGTGCCCGGATCGCTGCCGAACATCGTCACCGGTCTGCGCAACGGACTGGGGTATGGCTGGCGCGCCCTCATCGCCGCGGAGATCATCGTCGGCACGAGCGGGATCGGGTTTATGATGTTCGACGCCCGGCGCAGCGGCAGCGTCGTGGAGATGCTCCTCGGCATGATCGTCCTGGGGATCCTCTGGTACGTCGTCGACGGCGGCTTCCTCGCCCCGCTCGAACGCGCCACGATCCAGCGCTGGGGGATGGTGTCGGATGGCTGACCTCGTCATTCGGGACCTGACCAAATCGTACTTCGACGTGTACACGGGGGGGCACGTCGAGGCGCTGCGCAGCGTCTCGCTCGAACTCCGCGAGGGAGAGTTCGTCAGCATCGTCGGGCCGAGCGGGTGCGGCAAGACCACGCTGCTCAACGTCGTCGCCGGCTTCATCCCGCCGACGCGAGGCGAGGTCATGCTCGACGGGCGGCGCGTCACCGCTCCGGGTCCCGATCGGGGGGTTGTGTTCCAGAGCTTCGCCCTCTTCCCCTGGAAGACGGTGCTCGACAATGTCGGCTTCGGCCTGAAGATGCGCGGCGTGCCGCGCGCGGAACGTGACCGGATCGCCCGAGAACACATCGCCCTGGTCGGCCTCGCCGGCTTCGAGCGCCAGTATCCGCATGAGCTCTCCGGAGGGATGCAGCAGCGCGTCGGCGTCGCGCGGGTCCTCGCCAATCGCCCGGAGGTCATGCTCATGGACGAACCCTTTGCCAGCGTCGACGCGCAGACGCGGATGACGCTCCAGGAGGAGCTCACGAGGATCTGGGAGGCGAAGCACGCCACGGTGCTTTTCGTCACGCACGACGTGGACGAGGCGGTCTTCCTCGCCAACCGCGTGGTTGTCTTGAGCGCCCGCCCGGCGACGGTCCGCGAGGTCGTGGACATCGCCCTGCCGCGGCCGAGGGTGTGGTCCGCGCTCGTCGAGGATCCGGCCTACAAACGCCTCGTGGCCCGGGTCTTGGCCCTGGTCAGGACGCCGGCGCCATGAAGTCCGCGTTCGGCCGTACCGTTATCGTCCTGATCGCGCTTACGCTCGCCTGGCAGGGATGGCTGCTGTGGCAGGCCCGGCCGAAAGTGCAGGGGGATCTCGCCTCGTATGTGTCGGACCGAGGAACCGTCGATCTCCTCGTGCTGCTGCGCTTTCCGCCCGAGCGATTTCATGTCCTCACGTTCCAGCGTTTTGGACGTGTGGTCGGCACGGAGGGCCGGACGGTGCAGCTCCGCGGCGTGGCCGCCGGTCGGGTCCGTGAGATCGCGCGCTTCTATTGGGTCGAGCGCATCACCCCGCTGCCGTCCGACGGGGGATAGGCTCCCGGTCCGTCGAACGCACCTTCGACAAGACCACCCCAGAGATTCACGATACGAATTTCTGCGGGGACCCCGGAACTGATCCCAGAGGGGATTGTTCGCCTGGAGGCTGGAAGATGAAGGCGGTGCGCATCCACGAAACCGGTTCGCCCGATGTCTTGCGATACGAGGATGTCCCCGCTCCCGAGCCCGGGCAGGGCCAGGCGCTTGTACGCCTCCACGCCGCCGGCGTGAATTTCCTCGACATCTACCATCGCACCGGCCTCACCAAGATGTCCCTGCCGATGCTCCTGGGCAACGAAGGGGCGGGGGTCGTCGAAGCGGTCGGGCCGGGAGTGAGTGAGGTGCGCCCCGGAGATCGAGTTGCGTACTCGAACGTGCTTGGAAGCTACGCGGAGTATGTCGCGGCGCCGGCCTGGAGGCTGGTTCCCATCCCGCCGGATCTAGATTTCATCCAGGCGGCCGCGGTGATGCTCCAGGGGATGACGGCCCATTATCTGGTCCACACGACGTACCACCTGAACCCGGGGGAGTGGACCCTCGTCCATGCCGCTGCCGGAGGGGTCGGTGCACTGCTGGTGCAGATGGCCAAGCGTGCCGGGGCCCAGGTCATCGGCACCGTGTCGACGGACGCGAAGGCGGAGATCGCCCGTGAAGCCGGCGCGGACCACATCGTCAACTACGCGGAGATCGACTTCGACGAAGAGGCGAAGCGCCTCACCGGCGGCGACGGCGTCCACGTCGTGTACGATTCCGTCGGAAGGGACACGTTCACCCAGAGTCTCAACTGCCTCCGCCTCCGCGGCATGCTGGTTCTATATGGAAGTTCCAGCGGGCTGGTTCCCCCGGTCAACCCCATCGTCCTCAATCAGAAGGGCTCGCTCTTCCTCACCCGCCCCTCGCTCCACCACTACACACACACCCGCGAGGAACTGCTCCAGCGTGCCTGGGACGTGCTGGGTTGGGTGTCCAGTGGGGAGCTCAGGCTGCGGATCGATCGGACGTACCCGTTGGCCGACGCCGCGGAGGCCCACCGACGCCTCGAGGGGCGTCACGCATTGGGGAAGCTCGTCCTGCTGATCGATCGCTGACGTTTGACCATTCCGATTCCTGGGTAACACGTGCGGAATGAAACGTAGCTGCTGCGACCTGTCCTGTGCAAGTTTGCGGCAGGAATCTGTCCGGTGATGGCGTGAGTCTGCGGCAGTTCTCCAGAAGGTTCTCCCCTCTGGCCGCCGCTGTGCCCCCCCAGGCGGCTCCCGAGGCGGAGCCTGGCGGCCTGGGACGCGTGTTCTCCGACCGCTGGGTCCTCCTCGACCGGTGGTTCGCCGGTCCCGAGAACCCGGCGCTCTCACACCAGGCCGTCCTCAGGCTGACGTACGGGATCATCCCCGTGGTCGTCCTCATGTCCCTCGCGACGCACCTTCTCGGCATCGCGCTGCCGGTCTGGCTCGTCGCCCTGCAGGGGGCGGTGCTCCTTGCCGCCACGTGGCGGCAAGAAGGACTCCTGGCCCGTGGGGTGTTCCACACCTGGATGCCGCTCATGCACCTCAACCTGGCGCTGCTCATGCAGAGCATCTGGGTGGCGTACTCGGGCGGGCTCGAGGGACCGTTCGTCTGGATGTACGCGGTCCCGATCGCCATTTACGGGGTTCTGTTCGGATCCCGCTGGGCCGTGGGGGCCGCCGTGCTGTGCACAGCGTATCTCCTCGTCATCCTGGGGGTCATGCGCGCGGGGATCGGAACCCTGACGAGCCTGACACCGGCTCCGGCCGCCGCCAGGGTCTTCCTGATGAGCTACATCGGCATGTTCTTCATCGTGGCCGTCTTCTCGGGCGTCCTGCGGTGGCAGGCCCGCGTTGTTCTGGAGCTTGCGCACACCGATCCCCTCACCGGCTTGGCGAACCGCCGCGCGCTGCGGAAGGCGCTGGACCGCGAGGTCTCGCGGTCCCTCCGGTACGACCAACCGTGCACGGTGCTGGTGCTGGAACTCGACCGCTTCAAGCAGATCAACGACCAGTTCGGCCACCTCGCCGGGGACGATGCGCTGCGCTGGGTGGCCGTGACCTTGGCCGCTTCGTGCCGCGCGACGGACGTCGTGACCCGCTTCGGCGGGGACGAGTTCGTCGTCGTGATGCCCAGCACGAATGTCGCCGCGGCCGACCGCGTCGGCCGGCGCATCTGCCGCGACATTGAGGAGCAGACCCTCCTGCGCGGCGTTCCACTGACACTGAGTGCCGGTCTCGCCGAATGCCCCTCCCATGGTGAGAGTGCACAGCAACTGCTCGATGCCGCCGACCGGGCGATGTACGCGGTGAAGCGGCGGGGCGGGAATGGCATCGAGCACGCCGCACACTCCTCGTAGCATTCCGTTCGGGGTCACTCCCCCCAGCCTTCGTAGACGCCCGCCCAGTGGGGCAGGACTTATTCCCGCGCTCGTCCGGCCGCCTTCATGAGGCAGGCGGTGGAGTCAACGCCGCCCGATGACTGGACTCCGCCTCCCGGGATGTACTCCCTCCGCCCTCCCCGCGTCGCCCAGGTCGTCCCACGGCCGGACCGTCCATCCTGGTGGCAGTTCTTGACGACCATCTTGGAGGGCAGCCAGCGTCGGGATCGGCCCCGGCGCGAACGCTAGTCACAGCCCTCCCTGCAGGGCCCCGCCTGCATCCCGGCGTAAGGAATTCGTCGCAACGCGACGGTCGTTCTGGGTGTGTGATGTTGCTTACGAGGCTTCGGCGCATGGATCCGACGGCTCCTGGAGATGTTGTGGCCGAGGCGGCGCACGTCTGCGTCGACTACGGCG
>DATDEG010000057.1:0-9574 GCA_036523465.1 bacterium | reverse complement strand
CAGGCCGAGATCCGCGCGGAGCGCGTCACGGTAAGCCGGGATCTCCGGTCGGCGCGGTTCACCGGCATCACGCAGGCGACGGTGTACGACCAGGCTGGAGAGACGCTCCGCGTGACCGCCGCCGAGATCCTCCTGGATCGTCAGACGAACGACCTGCGGATCCGCGGCCCGGTAGTCATCACGTCGCCCCGGGGGTACGAGCTCACGGCATCCGACGCCCAATGGCACGATGCCGGGAAGCAGATGGTCTTCCCCAGCGGCGTGCAGGTTCGCTACAGGGGCCAAACCCTGCTGGCCGGGCGGCTCATCGTCGACGCCGGGCTGACGAGTTTCGAGTTGAGCGGCGGAGTCGACATCGTATTCCGGCTGGAGGCGACGCCGCCATGAAACGCTCCGTGATGGTCATCCTCGCGCTCTTCGTCCTCTGTGCGCCCGCGGCGGGACAGCGCCTGGAGATCCCTGAGGCAGGTCCGGGCCGTCTCCGCGCCGAGCGTGTGCGCTACGATGCGCGGACGCAGACGTTCTACGCCGAGGGGAACGTCACCCTGTCGATCGGTGACGTCACTATCGAAGCCCCGCGTCTCACCGTGGATCAGCGTCGCCGGACGGTGCAGGCCACAGGCGGCGTGGTGGTCAGCCAGTCGGGAAGCGTGCTGCGTGGACGTGAGCTCCTCTACGAGATCACGCCGCGGCTGGCCCAGATCTCGGGGGACGTACGTCTCGAGCACGAGGGAACGTCGGTGGCCGCCGGCCAGATGACATTGGACGTCGGCGGGCAGATCGTCCGGTCCGGCGGCGGCGTTCGGCTGGCCCGCGAAGGGACCACGGTCACCGGCGATGTGATGGTAGCGCGCCTCGGGGACCGGCAGGTCGACGTCAGCGGCCATGCGGTCCTCGTCCGCCCCACGGGTCCGGCGCCGGCTGCGCAGGATCGTGCCGCCCAGACGCTGGCCGCACAGGACACGAAGGTCACCGCCGACCGCCTCCGCTTCCGGTGGGACGTGAACGAGGCGGAGGCGGAGGGAGCGGTCGTGCTCACTCAGCCGGACAAGACCGCCAAGGCCGCTGCGGTCGTCTACTCAGAGGCGCGCGGCCTGATCGAGCTGACCGGTAATGTGGAGGTCGAGCAGCGCAGCGGGGACTGGCTCGTGGAGAGTGGCGCCGCGCAGAAACCGCGTGATGCCGATACGGCGAAGGCGCTTCACTCGCCGGTCCGTCTTTGGGCCGACCGGCTGATCATCCGAGTGGAGACGCACGACATGGAGGCCACCGGGCGCGTCAAGGTCGAGCAGGAAGGCCGGCTGGCCACGGGTGACCGGGCGACGTACGCGCAGCGCGAACAGACCATCGTCGTGTCCGGAAATGTCCGGATGCGGGAAGCGGATGGGAGCTGGCTGCGCGCGGATCGCGTCATCATCGCGATCGCCGACGAGACCTTTGAGGCGACCGGAAACGTCGAGACCGAGTTCACCGTGACGACAGGGAAGTGATCCGTCTGCCGGCCCGGCGTCTCATCTCGATGATCTGCGGCGTGGCGCTCGCGGCGGCGCTGCACCCCCTGCCGGCCGCGGCCTTTCTCCAACAGGGTGCTCCGCTGGAAGGGTTGCCCGTCCGGATCCGGGCCGACTTGTTCCGCTACGACCGGCGGACCAGAGTCCTCACCGCGACCGGCAACGTCGTCCTGGTCTACCAGGACATCACCATCCACGCCGCCTCCCTGGTCGCGGATCTGGGGACAGGAGATGTGACGGCGGAGGGCGGCATCCGGCTGGAAGCCGCCGGACAGGCCGTCCGCGGCACCGCCCTGACGTACAACCTGACCACACGCACCGGCACGCTTCACGATGCCGAGACGGCATACACCGGGCCGCTGGTCGTTGGGCCGATCACGCTGCGCGCGGAACGGCTGGAGGGTGATCCGCAGCGATACGTCACGGCGCGCCGGGGGTTCGCCACGACGTGCGACCCGGATGATCCGCTCGTCTTCTTCACCGCCGACGAGGTCAGCGTCATCGTCGGCGACAAGATCGTCGGCCGGCGGGTCTCCGTGTGGCTCGGGGAGCGGCGGCTGTTCACGCTGCCGTACTTCATCATCTTCCTCCGCGAGCGGCAGCAGTCGCGCCTCGCCCCCGTGGCCGGCTACTCGGACGCCGAGGGATGGTTCCTCAAGACATCCTACAGCTACTTCCTCAACCCGCAGGCCTACGGGTTCGTCCACGCTGATTGGATGGAGCGGCTTGGCGTGGGCGCCGGCGTCGACCACTACTACCAGGGCCGTGGAGGCAAGGGGACGGTGTTTCTCTATCGTCTGGCCGACCGGCAGACCGAGGGAGTGGATCTCCGCGGGATCGTCAGCCACGTGCAGCAGATCGCTCCGGACATCCAGGGGACGTTCTTCGCCGACTACTTCGGCCGGACGTCCCCGTCGGAGCCGCATTTCAACTCGCTGTTCGGAGCCTTCGACGTGCACCGGACCGGCACGGAGTCGGCCAGCACGCTCTTCGGGTCGTACTTCCAGAGTGCGTTCGACGGATCGTCCGGCTCGTCGTTCGCGACGACCCTCCTGGACCGTCGGGTCCTCTCTCCCAGCCTCGCCGCAGACACCGCCGTGCAGTTCTCGCGGACGGTGCAGGCGGCCGGACGCGACGACGAGCTCATGCCGCGTCTGGCGCTTCTCTACGCCGCGCCCCAAGCGTTCGCCTCGCTGGTGGTCGAGACACGGATGGATCTGGACCGCGACCAGTTCACCGGCGACGATCGCTACACGCTCGAGCGTCTGCCCGAGTTCACCGTCGCGTTCTCGCCCTCACAGATCGGCCGGACGCCGCTCATCGGGCAGCTGGATGCCGGGATGGCACGGTTCCGGGAGACGACGGTCGGACTGGGCGGGCGCACTCTCGACGCCGTGCGGACGGACCTCCAGGCCACCGTGAGCGGTCCGCTGCGGATCGGCGGGCGCGCGTTCCTCGGGGTCCGGGCCTTCGCCCGCGGCAGCGTCTACTCCACCGGCGACCGCCGCCTCTTCTACGGCGTTCGCGCCGAGTACACCTCGACGCTGACCGATCACCTCGAGGGACGCGTGCTCTACGCCGGGCAGTCGTTCTCCGGGACCTCGCCGTTCGTCTTCGATGCCGTCACCGACCGGGTGAGCTTCGGCGAAGCCTCCCTCTCCTACCGGAGCCCGCAGATGTTCGCCACCGCGGCCGCATCGTACGACTTCCTCACCAGGACGCCCGGTCAGTTCACGGCGCGGATGGCCTATCTCCCGCGCGAGGGATGGAACGTCGGCGCGGCGGCCGTCGTCGATCTGGTTAGGGGGAACCTGGACCGGCTGGAGGCGGCCATCGACTTCCGCTTCGGCGACGGATGGCGGTTCGAGTACACCGGGTACTACGACGGTTTCGCGCGCAGCGTCGTGCACGACCGCGTGGCCATCACCCGGATCTTCTGCGATTGCCTAGGTGTGAGCCTGGCCCATCTGGGAGCGCGGAACGAGACATGGCTCGAATTCTGGCTGACCGCCGTCCCATGGGGACGGGGGAGGATCGGTATTGGAGGCCGGGGGAATCTCCTCTTTGACCAGCCGCTGCCCTATCTTACCGGGCCCTGAAAGGAGATCGTGATGCGGATCGTCCTCGTGGTCGCCGTGGTGCTCGCCGTTCTCATGACCGGAGGACCGGCCGGCGCCCAGACCGGCCGGCAGCTCATCGTGACGATGCGGCTCGCCGCGCCGGCGAAACCTTCGGGAGGCGCGTACTACATCGCCTTCACGGTGGATGATTCGATCCTGAACGGCCCGGAGAGCGACAGCACGAACTGGACGCACTACGTGCTCTACCGCGGCGGGCGCTTCTTCTTCGGGCAGGTGCCCTCGACGCCGTTCCGGCCGTTTGAGTTCGTCGCCATCCGCCCTCCCCAGCCGTTCCTCTACGGCCAGGTGCTCGACGGGGGGCGTACGCTGCGCGCCCGCGTCGCCCTGACCGATCTGTCGACGACGCCTAGCCTTCCGACGCGCCTGAAGATCAACTTCGTCACGGTGGATGCCCAGCTCAAGCCGCTCGACGCCTTGGGTCAGGGCGCCGGCGACCGCGCTGCCTTCATCACGCTGGACCTGCGCCGGGACACGTATGTGCCCGTCGCCGATCGCACCGGCGATGCCGCGGACCCGGCGTTCGACATCACAGGCGGGGACATTCAGGTCGTGATCCCGTAGGGGCCAGGGCTGCGCACTTGCGATGGAGAAGCGGAATCCTTGAGCCGCTGTCCAACCAACATTCACTTACTTCTGCGGGCCAGTCGATGACCTGGAGGTATCCGATGACGTTTCGCCGAGCCGTCGTAGTCTTGGTTGTCGCGTTTGCCGCCACGGCATGTGGGGGCGGGGCGGGAGTGCAGCCGCCGCAGGAGGGAGGGATCGGCTCGGTGGCGGGGACGCTCACCGCGGCGCCGACGGCCCTGACAGCCCGGCAGGCCGCCCGGGCGCCCGAGCGCAGCCGGCCGGTGCGGCGCCGTACGGCCGACCTTCCCACCGTGGTACCCGACACGCTCCTCGTGAAATTCAGGGCGGGCGCGCAGACGACGGCGATGCAGGCGCTGCATCAACAGGCGCGGGCGAACGTCGTGCGGACGATCCCCAGGATCGACGTCCAGGTGATCCGGCTGGCTCCCGGCACGCCGGCCGCGGCGGCCCTCGATGCCTACCGCGCATCGCCCGCCGTGGAGTACGCCGAGCAGAGTGTGTACCGATACTTCTCCGCAACACCGAACGATCAACTCTACAACTTGCAGTGGCACTATCCGGCGATCAACCTCCCGCTGGCCTGGGACACGACCAGGGGTGGTGCGGTGATCGTGGCCGTCCTGGATTCCGGGATCCGCAGCCACCCGGATCTGAACGGCATCACGGTCCAGGGATACGATTTCTTCGCGAACGACAACGACCCGACCGACCCCGGATGCGCGGGCGACCCGACCGACCTCAGCCACGGGATGCACGTCACCGGCACGATCGCGGCGCTGACCAACAACGCCAGTGGAGTGGCCGGGGTCAACTGGGGCGGGGTGGCCGGGACGAAGATCATGCCGATCCGCGTCGGTGGTGAGATCCCGAACGTCACCTGCGGGGCCGTCGACGTCGCCGCCGCGGCGGACGGCATGATCTATGCGGCCGATCACGGCGCGAAGGTGATCAACATGAGCTTCGGTGGAGCGTCGGGCAGCATGACGGAGCAGAATGCCGTCAACTACGCCCATAACCTGGGCGTCACGCTCGTCGCGGCGGCCGGAAACGAAAACGGGCCGGTCAGTTTTCCCGCAGCCTACGGCAATGTCATCGCCGTGGGGGCCACCGACTGCGCCAACAACAAGGCGTCGTACTCGAACACCGGTCCGGAGCTCGACGTGGTCGCGCCGGGAGGGGATGCTACAGACTGCACCAATGACCAAGTCGCTGAGTTCGTCTGGAGCACGAGTTGGAGTCCCAGCACAGGCAACGTCTACGCGGCCTTTGCTGGTACTTCAATGGCGTCGCCGCACGTCGCGGGTCTCGCCGCGCTCATCATCTCGCGCGGCCCGCTCGGGCCGGCGGCGATTCAGTCCAGGTTGGAGAGCACCGCGACCGATCTCGGGGCGAACGGTAAGGACAACCAGTTCGGCTCCGGACTGGTCAACGCCGCCGCGGCGGTCGGTGGAGGCTCGGGCGCCGGCCGGCTGTGCGTGTTCAGTGGGGTGCTCAGCGGCTCGACGATTACCCGGCAGAGCAACATGGTCCGGGCGGCGGATACCGGCGCGTTCACCGTTACCAACGCCCAGTCGGGCTTCAGGAGTCTGTTCGCCGTGCAGGACTTCGACGGGAGCGGGACGGTCACGCCGGGTGACGCCTATGGCCAGCGCGATAACGTTGCGATCTACCCGAACCAGACGACCTCGGGGGTCAGCGTCACCGTCCAGACCCGGCAGGTCGGCTCAACCGTTCTCTCGGTGCCGGGCGGAATCTCGTGTCCATGACGGTGCACTCAGGGAACCGCAGCGCACTTTCCGTCCGTAGGTCTTGGGGTGTGAACCGGTATCCAGAAATGGAGGGTGACGCGTGCGATACACCCGTGTGATTCCTCTGCTTGCGGTTGTCTTGATCTCCACAGCGTGCGGCTCGCTTGGATTCGGACAGCTCTCCACGATCACGAGCACGGTGGCAGACGGCGTCGGCGACACGGCTGCTGCCGCCCCTCCCACCGTCTACGACGTCACGCGGGTGGTCTCGCGCCGGATCGACAACCCGCCCTTCGGATCGTATGACACGATCCAGGTCGAGGTCACGTTCAACCAGACCGTCGTCCTTCCGCCGCCCGGCGGCAGTCCCGGCCCGTTCGGTGCAGAGCTGGCGTTCGATCTGGGCTTCAACACCGATCTCAGCACCGGGACCGGCACGACGCTGGGCTGCGGCTCCCTCGGCACGTGGAACGGCGTGGACTACGTCGTGCTCGGGCAGGGCGGTTCGCCGGGCGCGCGGCTGGGCGACGGCAACTACCTGATCACCGACGCGGGCCTCTTCCCGACCGGTGAGGCCTCGGTGTCGCTCTCCGGCGCGGTGCTTACGGTCACGGTGCCGCTGTCGGCGATGGGCAACGACGACGGCCAGACACATCTGTATACTTTCGCGGGCAACGGAAACGGCGGGATTCTCAACACGACCGACTGCGCGCCGAATCCGACCGGTGCTGTGGTCACCTCGCCGCGCGGAACGCCCAAATCCGGGGTGGGACGGTAACCCTTCAGGAGGGTTCGGCCGGGCTCTCCCCTGGACCGCGGGCGAACGGACCGCCCACTCCTTCTCGCTCGAAGGCGAGCTTGAGGCGGCGGCGCAGCTCGTGCTCTGCTGTTGCCTGCCCGCCCGGCGGCAGCTTGATCGCCAGGCGCAGCGTGAGGCGGGCGTCGCCGAACCGTACGACAGAGTGGACCTCGGGCGGGGCGAGGACCGGGGCACCCGACTCCTGAACCCACTCGCTCGCCACCCGGTTCATCACCGTGATCGCCCGCTCGAGGTCCGCACGGTACGACAGCGGCACCTCGATGATCGCCCGCATGTAGTCGCGGTTCGCATTTCCGAAGACGCTGATCTGGCCGTTGGGGATGGTCCAGAGCTCCCCGTTGTACTTGCGCATCTGTGTGGCGCGGATGCTGATCCGCTCGACCGTACCCGTGTGGGCGTCGAGCGTGATGACGTCGCCTACCTGGATGAGTCCCTCCGCGAGCAGGAAGAACCCGGAGATGACGTCGCGGATGAGGTGCTGCGCGCCGAAACCGATGGCCAGCCCCACCACGCCGGCGCTGGCGAGGACCGCGGTGGCGTCCACGCCGACCGCGCGGAGCACCATGACGAGGGCGATGAAATAGACCGTGTAGCGGAGGACACTCTCCAGCAGGGGCTGCAGGCTGCGCAGGCGTGTGTCATCGAGGAACCGGCGCTCCACCCGGGGCGCCAGCGCCCGGCGGACGAGAGAGGGAATGACTCGGGCAACGATCGCCGCGGCAACGAGGATGAGGACGACGGTAAAGAGGTCTTCCAGCAGCGCCAGCGCCCGGGGGGCGCCGCTGAGCTCATTCAGGATGCGCTGCACGATGGTCACCGTCGTCTCCGATGCGCGCGCTCGATGAACCGGGCCGCGTCCAGCACGCCCTGAAGAGGGATCGTTCCGAGGCGCCAGCGGATGGCGCGGACAAGCTCGCCGCGACTCATCTCTGGGAGTCGCGGCGGATCAGTTTTCCATGGCCTTGCCGCTTCAAGCAAAGCCAGTAAGTGTCGTTGCTGGACGGTGGGCAGGCGCAGCGACTCCACCTTGATCATCTCGCGGAGCTCGATGAGCCGCCGGATTTCACTCCCGCTGGGACGGGCCATGGACCGCTCACCCCGGCTGATGCGTTCTGCGGCAGGGGGGTACTGTCCCCCGCCGAAGAGGAACTCCGCGCATGACATCCGCGCAAGATCCGTCCCGCATGCTTGATCTCATCACCGGGCTGCCTCGAATGGTCGCTGAGGCGTGGGCGCTCCGCGCCGATCCGCCCGTGCCGTCGATGCGTCCCACCGCAGTCGTGACACTCGGGCTGGGTGGCTCGGGCATCGGCGGCGACCTCCTCCGCTCGGTGCTGGCTGACGAGGCGCCGTTCCCCGTGGTCGGCGCCAAGGACTATCGAGTCCCGGCGTTCCTCGGCAAGAACACCCTCGCGCTGGCCTGCAGCTACTCGGGCGCGACCGAGGAGACACTCACCGCCTATGAGGATGCCTCCTCGGCCGGCGCATCGTGCGTCGTCATCACCTCCGGCGGTGAGCTGCTCGAGCGCGCGCGCCGGCGCGGCCACCCGGCCGTGGTCGTGCCGAAAGGTCTGCCACCGCGGGCCGCGCTCGCCTACCTGTTCATCCCGATGCTGGCCGTTCTGCACAGCGCCGGAGCCCTCCGCTCGTTCGAGTCCGAGGTCCGGGAGGCTGAGCGCCTGGAGGCAGGGCGGCACGGCAGCGTGGCGGAGGCTCTGGCCGGCCGTCTCATCGGGAAGATCCCCGTGATTTACAGTGCCACCCCCTTCCTCGAACCCGTGGCGCAGCGTTGGAAAGACCAGTTCAACGAGAACGCGAAGACCTTTGCCGTCTGGAACACCTTCCCGGAGCTGAACCACAACGAGACCGTTGGATGGGGCCTCGATGCCTCGCTCGCCAGGACCATCCACGTGATCGTCCTGCATGACCGCGCGCAGCCCGCCCGTCTGAGCCAGCGCGTGGCGATCACGAAGGAGATCGCCTTCCACAGGGCCGGGGGGCTCGATGAGTTCACGAGCGAAGGCGAACACAAGCTCACCAGGCTGCTATCATTGATCTTGCTGGGGGATCTCGTGTCGTGGAACCTGGCGATCAAAAGAAGCATAGACCCCACGCCAGTAGCAGTGATCGACCAACTGAAAAGCAGACTCGCGGCGCAACGGGCGCCGGGATGAGGGTGAGGGGATCAGGGATAGGCAAGCAGATGGAGATCTGAAGGCGGCTGGGAGGGACAGGACGTGGCGAGGGTTCAGCTGCAGAAGGTCACCAAGAAGTTCGGCGCGGTCACCGCGGTGAATGACGTGTCGCTGGAGATCCCGGACAAGCAGTTCACCGTGTTGGTCGGACCGTCGGGGTGCGGGAAGCCGTCCGTTTGGACGCCGAGCGGGACCGCGGGACCGCGGAGGCGCTGGCCGGCCGTCTCGTCGGGCGGATCCCGGTGATCTACAGCGCCACGCCATTCCTCGAGCCGGTGGCGCAGCGTTGGAAAGACCAGTTCAACGAGAATGGCAAGACCTTCGCGGTCTGGAACACCTTCCCGGAGCTGAATCACAACGAGACCGTCGGATGGGGCCTCGATGCCTCGCTCGCCAGGATCATCCATGTGATCATCCTCCATGACCGCGCGCAGCCCGCCCGCCTGAGCCAGCGCGTGGCGATCACGAAGGAGATCGCCTTCCAGAGGGCCGGGGGGCTCGACGAGTTCACGAGCGAAGGCGAACACAAGCTCACCAGGCTGCTATCATTGATCTTGCTGGGGGATCTCGT
>DATDEG010000056.1:0-7655 GCA_036523465.1 bacterium | reverse complement strand
CGTCTGCACGTGCGTGTGCGTACCGATCAGCGCGCTGATCTTCCCATCGAGATGCCAGCCCATCGCGATCTTCTCGCTGGTCGCCTCGGCGTGGAAGTCGACCACGATGACGCGGGCCCGCTCCCGCAACCCTTCGACCTCGGCGCGCGCGGCCCGGAACGGGTCATCGACCTCCGGCATGAACACCCGGCCCTGGAGATTGAGCACCGCGACGGTGGAGCCGTCCTTGGACGTGACGACCGTCATCCCACGGCCCGGCGCGCCGGGCGGATAATTCAGCGGTCTGATGATGCGCGGCTCCGCGTCGAGGAGCTCGAAGGCGTCGCGGTGCTGCCAGATGTGGTTCCCACCCGTGATGACGTCCACCCCGGCGGCCAGGATCTCCTGGGCGGTCTCACGGTTCAGTCCCGCCCCGCCGGCTGCATTCTCTCCGTTGGCGATGACAAACCGCGCGTCATATCGAGCACGAAGCCGGGGCAGACGTTCCTTGAGGATCCGCCGCCCCGGCCGTCCGTGGACATCCCCGACGACCAGCAGTTGCATGCGCGTCCGTCAGCCCGCGACCAGCTTGAACACGGCCGCGGGCTACCTCGCGTACTCGATGACCCGGGTTTCGCGCAGCACCGTGACCTTGATCTGCCCCGGGTACTCCATCTCGTCTTCGATCTTCTTCGCAACGTCCCGGGCGAGCGCCGTCGCCCCCATGTCATCGATATCGGTGGGCCGCACGATCACGCGGATCTCGCGGCCGGCCTGGATGGCGTACGCCTTCTCGACCCCGGTGAAGGACGTGGCGATGCGCTCCAGTCCCTCGAGCCGCTTGACGTACATCTCGGCGGTCTCCTTGCGGGCTCCGGGCCGGCTGGCCGAGATCGCGTCGGCCGCCGCGACGAGGATCGCCTCAATGAACCGCGCTTCCTCATCTCCGTGGTGATAGGTGATCGCGTTGAGGACTTCCGGAGGCTCGTGGTACCGCCGGCAGATGTCGACGCCGATGGCGCTGTGCGTGCCCTCGACCTCGTGCGTAAGTGCCTTCCCGATGTCGTGTAGCAGCCCGGCGCGGCGCGCCACCTGCGGGTTTGCCTCGAGGAGCTGCGCCATCAACCCGGCGAGCAGCGCGACCTCCACGGAATGCTGCAAGAGGTTTTGCCCGTAGGAGTAGCGGAACCTCAGCCGCCCGAGGAGCTTGATCTCCTCCGGGTGCAGGCCGTGCACCCCCGCCTCGAACGCGGCACGCTCTCCCTCTTCGCGGATGCGCTGCTCCAACTCGCGTTGGGACTTCTCGACCATCTCCTCGATGCGCGCGGGGTGGATGCGCCCGTCGGCGATGAGCTTCTCCAGGGCGATCTTGGCGATCTCGCGCCGGATCGGATCGAAGGACGACAGGGTGACGGCCTCCGGCGTATCGTCGATGATGAGGTCGACGCCGGTCAGGCCTTCGAGTGTCCGGATGTTCCGCCCCTCCCGGCCGATGATGCGGCCTTTCATGTCATCGTTGGGGAGCGGGACGACGGAGACGGAAACGTCCGCGGTGTGATCCGCGGCGCACCGCTGGATGGCCAGGGCGATGATTTCGCGGGCCCGCCGTTCGGCGTCCTCGCGGGCCTCGGACTCGATCTTCTTGACGATCTGGAGCGCGTCCCCGCGCGCCGATTCCTCGACCTGTTTGAAGATCTGCTCGCGGGCCTGCTCGGTGGTCAGTCCGCTGATCCGCTCGAGCTCCGCCTGCTGCCGGGCCTGCGCGGCCGTAACGTCGTCACGGGCCTTGACCAGATCGCCTTCCTTCTGGGCCAATCCGCGTTCGCGCTGCTCGAAAGCCTCCGCCTTACGATCCTGGGATTCCTCACGCTGCACCAACCGCCGCTCGAGACGCTGCACTTCGGCCCGCTGCTCGCGGATCTCGGATTCTGCCTCCCGCTTGAGGCGGAACGCTTCGTCCTTGGCCTCAACGATGGCTTCACGCTTCTTAGCCTCGGCCTCTTTCTGAGCATCCTCAACGATCCGTCGGGCGGCCTCTTCGGCCGATCGAATGCGTGCCTCGGCGACATACCGGCGCAGGAGATATCCCAGGAGGAACGCCATCACTCCCGCCACAACTGCCGCAATGACAAGTGTGGATGAGATGGCGGGTCACCTCCTCTGGGTTATAGGTACGTCGCTTCCCCGTTCACCTCGCGGTGAAGACGTGTTTCATATCATTGTACCGACGGCCGGAGGGGGGGTCAATTCGCGTCGGGCCTCCTCCGCCCGGAAAGGCGGCCAACTCGGTCCGGACCTAGTTCAGGATACGTAAGAAGTAGGCTTCGCTGGCCTTTGGGTACTTTTGGGGATATAGAGGACTATAAGGGACGTTCGGTTATGTTGTTGCGACGGGCCTAGGCGGAGATGCCTCCCGTCCAGGAGGTAAACTCCTCATCTCTGCTCGGAGTCAAACGACCGTGAGCAGGGACATGCTCGGCCCAGAGCACGGCCGGTCTCTGGCTGCGTTCTCTTTCGCACTCGCACTCATGGTCGTGGGCCTGGGGGCCGTCACCGGTACAGCCGCCTCCGGATCCGCCGGGTCAACTTCAGCGCGGGAGATTGAGGTTGGCGGCATCCGGCGCACCTATTCCGTCCACATTCCCTCCCGGCGTCTTGGCGGACGTCCCGCCGGACTCGTGCTCGTCCTCCACGGCGGTGGTGGAAACGGAAGGCAGATCGAGCGGCACACGGGCTTCAGCACCCTTGCCGACCGTGAGGGATTCATCGCTGTCTATCCCGACGCCGTCGACCGGAACTGGAACGACGGACGGGGCGCCGCCGGGATCTCCGCGCAGCGGGAGGGCATCGATGATGTCGCGTTTCTCTCCGCGCTCATCGAAGGTCTCATCCGCGAATTCGCGGTTGACCCGCGGCGAGTCTACGTGGCCGGCGCGTCAAACGGCGCGTTCATGAGCCAGCGGCTGGCGGCTGAGAAGAGCGAGCGCATCGCCGCGATCGCCCCCGTGATCGGTGGGATGGGACCGCAGATCCGCGACCGCTTTGCGCCCAAAGCCCGGGTGAGCGTCCTGCTCATGAATGGAACCGAGGATCCACTTGTCCCCTATCAGGGCGGCCCGGTAGCCCGCGGCGGGAACCGAGGGGAGACGATCAGTGTCGCGGAGATCGTCAGGCTGTGGGCCACCAACGATCGCTGCTCCGGGCAGCCCGCGACGGTGCTCCTTCCCGACGTCGATGCGGCCGATGGGACACGGGTCCGCCGGACGACCTACTCGCGGTGCGCGGACCGAACCGTGGTGATCCTCTACACGATCGAGGGCGGCGGTCACACTTGGCCCGGAGGTGCGCAATACCTGCCGCGGGGCATTATCGGTCGGACCAGCCGCGACATCGACGCCACGGCCGTCATCTGGCAGTTCTTCGCGGCTCACCCTCGGTAGCCGCAGGCTGCCGGCTCCGTTGAGAGTTCCCTAGTTCTTGGTCTGCTCCCAAAGCGGACCGAAAGCGGGCACGGGCGTCGGAGCCTCCGGCGCCGGGGATGGGCTCTGCACCGGTGAGGCAGCTTGGACCAGCGAGGCAGTCTGGTCCGCCGCCGTCGTGGCGGCCTCAGGGCGCACCGTTCGGTCCGGAAGGACGATGACTCTGTCGGCGTCCCCTGAGTACTGTGGACTGCAGGTGAAGAGGATCACCTGATGCACGCTGCTCAACTCACGCAACAGGCGCATGGCTCCGTCGCGCCTGTTGTCGTCGAAGGTGATGAACGGATCGTCAAGAAGCAGCGGCGGGTACCGGCCCTCCGCGAGCGACGTCACCAGGGCGAAGCGCAAGCTCAGGTAGACCAGGTCGATCGTGCCGCGGCTGAGGCAAGGCTCATGCGGCTCGACGCGACTGCCGGCCTCGACGGACCACACCCAAAGCTGGAGGGAGTCTTTCTCCACCTCGATGCGTTCGTACCGGCCCCCGGAGAGAATCCGCAGATAGGCGCTGGCTTTGCCGGCCACAACATCACGGACCGGTCGCTCGACGAGCCTCCTGGACTCCTGTAGCCCGTCGAGGGCGAGCCGGTAGACGTCACGCCGGTGGCGAGCGGCGGTCAGAGCGTCGAGCGCCTCCTGGAGTTGCTCCTCCACAGCGGCCCGGTCTTCCGCCTGGTCCTTGCGATGGTCGATCTCCCAGCTCAGTCGCTTGGCACGCTCAGAGGCTTCTGCGGTCTTCTTCGTCAGAGCCTCGATCTCATCGCGCAACCGCTGTGTCTCGAACGCCGGAAGGTTCACCGCGGCTCGCTCTGGCGACTCGAGCTCCTTGGCCAGGCCATAGATGTCGGGCCGGATCCGATCCAGCCGCTCCCGAAGCGTCTCCTCCGTCGTGCCGGCCAGCAGCACGTCCTCCAGGACCCGGACGATTTCTTCCCGCTGCCGAACCAGGTCGCGGTACCGCTGCAACCGGGCGGTCGCCGCCTGCAGGCTCTCACCGCTGAGCGATTCGATGTACCCGGCGAGCTCCTGGCGTGCTGCGGCGAGCTCAGATTCAACGGCGCGCAGGCGGCTCTCGTGCTCAAGGTGCCTGAGCGTACCTTCCTGCAGCAGCACACGCTCACGGTTCCAAGCCGCAGCGCCCCCTGCTGCAAGGAGCACCCCCAGGAGGCCAAAGACAATCCCTACAAAGGGAGTGACGGCAGTTCCAGCAACAGCGGCGGCGACGAGGAGCAATGCGCCTCCGGCGGCGGGCAAGATCCATCGCCGTGAGGGCGTCATCACATCAGGGGCCCCTTCTCCCCGAGCGCCCGCCACTGTGTTGACCAGATGGATCACTCTCGATTCGACCACCTCGGCGCTACGCAACACGGCATCGTCTGGCATCCCCACGGCGGTGGCCGCCTCCAGGTCCCGGCCGACCTGGGCTAATTGCATCCTGGTCTGGTCGATCCGCCCGACCCGCTCGGACAGCATCGACTCCTCACGACGGAGCGCTGCCACCTGACGGCTCAATTCCTGCGTCTCGAGGTTGGTTTTGAGCAGTTTCTGCTTTACCGCCAGCGACGACTCTAGCTCAACCACTGCCGGTAGAAGATCGGTCAGATCGCGCTGCTTCCGCTCGATCTGGGCGATGTCGGCAACGACTTTCTCATGTTGCGCGGTCAGGGCTTTGACCCGATCCTCACCTTTGCGCAGCTCGCCGAGGTCCCGCGCCAGCGTTTTCTGCCCTCTCTCCATGTCGCGAATGTGTGTGCTCAGCAGTTTGATCGCGTCGTCGACGTCGGCGCCGCCTCCGAGTACGCGGCTCAGTTCCTTGGAGAGGCTGGTCAGCTGAACACGCTCCAGCTCCGCTTGGGCCACTTCGGCGGTGTTTTGAAAGACCTCGGGGGTGGACAGGCCGAGGAAACTCGTGATCCGGTCGGCGATGCGCTTGTGCTGGTCCAGCGTCTCGCCGGCTCCGACAAGGAATGCTTTGCGGCCCTCGAAGTCCTTGTTCACACGATACGGTCGCCCGTCCACCTCAAAGTCGAGATCCACAACGGGCAGCTGAGTAGCGCCCCAGGTCCGGTAGGTCTCAATGCGCGCAGACGTCGTGCTTGGATTGCCGTACAAGGCGGCCCGGATCGCCGCTCGCAGCGACGACTTGCCGGATTCGTTGGCCCCCGTCACGACATTGATGCCGGGCGCAAACTCGAAGATCTCCTCGGAGAATCCCAGGAAGCGTCGCAGATAGAGTCGGCGCAGGATCATACGAGAACCTCAGGGCGCCCGCTGACCACGGCCGCACCAACCTGCAGGGCTTCCTCGAGAAGCGGCCGCTCCTCATCCGGGGCCACATCGATGCGCTCTCTCATCAACGTGACGAACCTGCCCAGTACCGTCTGAGGTGGAAATGCCTCCAGGGCCGCCTGATCCAGCCACACTCGGGCTTTGTTGGTGATCCGTAGCCGGAAGAAGTGCTCCGCGAGTTCTTGCTCGAGCGCCTCGACATGGATGGTGCGATGGAGCGGCATCATCCCCGTCAAGACCGCCTCATAGACAAGCGCCGGGTCGCTGTCGGCCAGCAGGATGGCCCGCAGAGCACTCTCATCCTGCTGGGCGGCGTCGAATTCCCGGCGGAGTGACCGCCGGACACCGACTAGTAGAGGCGTCACCTCTGCCTTACCGGGGTCAACGAGTGTCACCAGGAGGACCTGCCCGCTGCCAGGCTGGTCGAAGCCCAACCACTCGGGAGCGCCAGCGTACCATGCCGCAGTTGGCGGCGGGGCAACTTCAAAAGCCGAATGCCAGTCGCCCAGTGCCAGGTAATCGAGTTTCAGATCCTTGATGTTCTGCGGATGAATCACGTGCGGGCCTTCCACCTGGCCGGCCCGGAAGGTGGAACCATGCGCCACGCCCACAACAAACCGCGACGCCCGGTACGCGGGCCAGCCGGCCAGTGGCTGAAGTGGCTGCCCGGGCAGAGCCGAGCGCGCGACGATCGTCAGATCGTGCTCAGGAATGGTGTAGACTTCAGGTTCGTTGCCAACGAGCCGCAGCCTGGCCCCGGCCTCTCCAAGCTGTGCCGCCGGGCCGACCCGTCCGTCGGGACCCACGTCGTGATTTCCGGCGATCAGTACCGTGGTGATGCCTCCGTCGTCGAGCACGCGCAGTTGTTGGACAACGAACCGCACCAACGTCTCGGACGGTTTGGGTGAATCGAAGAGGTCCCCTGCGATGAGAACAGCATGGACGTTATGCTCCATCGCGAGCCGGACCGTGCGTTCGAACGCGGCCTGCAGCGCCCGGCGCTGCTCGGCTCCCCGGCGTCCCAGCATCTTGAAGGTCTTGCCAAGATGCACGTCGGCGAGATGCAGAAGCCGGATCACTCTTCGACCTCCGGCTCGCCGGTCGCGGTATAGGGGCAGATCGAGGCGAAGGCGCAGTACCGGCAGGCCCGGTAGAAATCGGGCGTGGCGATGAACCGCTGGCCCCGGATGCCCGCGGAGACCTTCTCGATGACCGCCGCGGTGTCCCGGAGCAATTCATCGTCCGCCTCGGCCGTGCCGACGAGGACGCGCGACGGCCCGAGGAACTGGAGCTCCAGCCGACCCGGAAGCTGACCGTAGACCTCGCGGTAGGCCAGGGCATAGATTGCCAGCTGCAGGCTTTCCCGAGCCCGCTTGTCCGCATCCTTCTGCGTGCGCACGTCACTCGTCTTGAAATCGATGAGCACGGCCTCGTCCCCGCGCAGGTCTACCCGGTCCCAGCGGCCTTTCACCCGCGTCGCGCCGACCTGGAACGAGAACGGTGCCTCGACGAATGTCGGCACGACCCCGGACTCCTCCTGGAAGGCGTAGAAGCGGGCCAGGACCTCGCGTCCTTCGGCCAGCCGCTGGTCCTCATGCTCCCGGCTGATGAACCCTTCGTTTACCCACGCCCGCTCGAAGTGCCGGATGAGATCGTCGAGCGTGACGAGCTGCCGGCGGGCTTTCCGTCGATGGTATTCGCGGATCGCCTCGTGGATCGCCGATCCGTAGACGACGCGGTGGTCGCGGAGCAGCGGGACGCGGAGGATGTGCGTGTACTTGTACTTCAGCGGACAAGTGTCGTAGTCGTCCACCTGCCGGAAACTCACGATGATCGGCTGGTCCACGGGAAGGACGCCCTCAAGCCGCTGCTGCCCAGCTATCGGCGGCGCGTGGCGGTGGATGGCCTCCA
>DATDEG010000055.1:0-9621 GCA_036523465.1 bacterium | reverse complement strand
AGAGGGGGCGTATCGCAACGCGCCGAACTACCCACAACGCACTCCCACGCACTGCCAACCGGACAGCTCCTCTGAGGGGAATGCATGTCCCAGGCTGAGATCGGCGTGATCGGCGGCAGCGGGTTCTACTCGTTGATCGATGGCGCCGAGGAGCGCAAAGTGGAGACGCCTTACGGCGCCCCGGGCGATACGATCACGGTCGGTGAGCTCGCCGGACGTCGCGTCGCGTTTCTGCCCCGGCACGGCAGGCACCACGACCTGCCGCCGCACCGGATCAACTACCGGGCGAACCTCTGGGCGCTGAAGGCGCTCGGCTGCACGCGGGTGCTCGGTCCCTGCGCGGTGGGGAGCCTGCAGCCGGAGATCCACCCGGGGGATCTCGTCATCTGCGACCAGTACGTGGACCGCACGCACTCGCGCCCGGACACCTATTATGAGGGACCGATTGTCACCCATCTGAGCATGGCCGAGCCGTACTGCCCGACGCTGCGCGCGAACGCCGTGGCCGCGGCGCGGGCTATGGAGTGGCGCGTGCACGAGCATGGCACAGTCGTCGTCATCCAGGGACCGCGCTTTTCCACCGTTGCGGAGAGCAGGTGGTTCCGCGAGGCGGGCTGGGCGGTCGTGAATATGACCCAGTATCCGGAGTGCGTGCTCGCCCGAGAGTTGGAGATGTGCTATGTGAACATCTCGCTGAGCACGGACTACGACGTCGGCGTCGAGGGCGACACGACCGTCGAAGCGGTGACGGCGCAGGAAGTCATGGTTCGCTTCAAGGAGAACACGACGCGGCTGCGGGAGCTCATCACGCGCATCCTGCCGCTCATTCCGGCGGAGCGGACGTGCGTCTGTGCGACCGCCCTGCAGCACGCGCGAGTGGGGTGAGAGAGCCGATGGCCGAAACGATGCCCGTTCGTCGGGGCAGGATCGACACGGCGGGGCGGATGTTGGGGATCGTGGTGTTCTTCGCAGGGGTGGTCATGCTCGCCGGCGTGTTCTTCATCGCCTACCGGGACCTCATCGCCGCGGGCGATGGCTCCATCTTCCAGCGGATGTTCAACCTGCCCGTGACGCTCACGTTCAAGGCGGGACTGCTGCTCGTGATGGGGATCGCCGCCTCCGCGATCGCAAACAAGGGCATCGCGCTCTACGCCGCCGCGCGGCACATGGAGGAGTAGATAGGCGTGGACGTCATCGATCTCCGGAGCGACACCGTCACCCAGCCCACCGAGGAGATGCGCGCCGCCATGGCCGCCGCGCCCGTGGGGGACGACGTCTTCGGCGAGGATCCGACTGTCAACGCGCTTGAGGCCCTCGCCGCGGAGATGACCGGGAAAGAAGCCGCCGTCTTCGTTCCCAGCGGAACGATGGGAAACCTCATTGCCATCATGGCCCACACGCAGAAGGGCGATGCCGTCGTCGTCGAATCAGAGTCGCACACGTATCGTTTCGAGGTCGGCGGCGCTGCGGCGCTGGCGGGGGTCCTGCCGCTGCCGGTCGAGGGTGTGCGCGGGTACATCACGCCCGACATGCTGCGTGGAGCCGTCCGCGGCCCCAACATCCACATCGCCCCGGCCCGGCTGGTCTGCCTGGAGAATACCCACAACCGGTCCGGAGGAACGCCCTTTGGCCCCGAGGAGATGGACGCGGTCACGGGGGTAGCGCGCAGTCTGGGATTGGCCGTGCACCTCGACGGCGCGCGGATCTTCAACGCCGCGGTGGCGTTCGGTGTCCCGGCGACGGTACTGACCCGGGGTGTGGACTCCGTGATGTTCTGCGTGAGCAAAGCGCTTTCGGCCCCGGTCGGGTCGCTCGTCTGCGGGACCCGGCCGTTCGTAGAACAAGCGCGACGCTATCGCAAGATGGTCGGCGGCGGGATGCGCCAGGCCGGAATCATCGCGGCGGCAGGGATCGTGGCGTTGAGAACGATGGTCGACCGTTTGGCCGAGGACCATCGCAATGCCCGCCGGCTGGGGGATGGGCTGGCGTCACTGCCGGGGCTGCGCGTGGATCCGGAGCAAGTGCGGACGAACATGGTCGTCGTGGAGCTGCGTCCTCCGCATGTCGGTGCCGAAGTGGCGGGGCGGTTGCGGGGGGAGGGGATCCTCGTCTCCCAGATGGGTCCTTCCACCTTCCGGCTCGTCACCCATCGCCACATCACGTCTTCGATGATCGGCGCCGCCCTGGCCGCCTTCCGCAGGGTGCTCCCCGCCTAACCGGCGACCGGGCACCGGAGGGGATTTCCTCCGGCGGGGTGAAGGATAGGCCAACGGACAGCATCGGGAGGCGGCGGGGATGCGGCGGGGCCCAACTCGCGACGAGAGCGGATTCTTGGAGCTGCTCCTGCCGGCGCTCCCGAGTAACGTTGCCTTGGCCCGTACCGTCCTCCGCGCCCTTGCCCTCCACGGCGATTTCGACGAGCAGCAGGCCGCCGAGATGGCCGTGGCGATGTCGGAAGCTTACACCAACGTCATCCTACACGCCCGGACCACCTGGGTGACCCTGCGCTTTGCGCTGGAGCCCAGCGGGGTGACGATCGAGGTCGAAGATGACGGCGAGGGCTTCGATACCGCCATCCTTGACCAGTACTACGATCCCGGCAATGAATCCGGCAGGGGCATGCACCTCATCCGCAGCCTCATGGATACGGTGGAGTGTCAGAGCAGCCCCATGGGGACACTGGTGCGGATGACGCGCTCATCGAACTCCCGCGTCCAGGAAGGGATGCCGTGGAAGGTCGCCGCCCGCCCCTTTCGAAGCGTCGGGCACATCCGGCGAACGATTGATCGGTATCAGCGGGATCTGGCTCTCATGCTCGGCGAGGCCGAGCCAATGGCGGCCGATCTCGACGATCTCGCCATCATGGAGCGCTATCACGCGGCCGACGACAAAGACATGCTGGTGAGCGATCGGAAGCTGCGCATCAAGACATTGCAGGCCACGCTCGAGATACTCCGTGAGGACATCGGAGAAGAACACCCCAACTGAACAGCAGGGACGTCGCCGGTCCGGACCGAAACCGTGGTCACTCCCCACGTCTGAGCGTGCCAGGTGTCTGTATCGCAGGTCTGGATTGGTGGCTGAGGGAAACAGCCGGACGTCCCGTGCTGCACGTCCGCGGCGATATCGATCTCGTGACCGCGCCGCAGTTTGCGCGGGCCGTGCAGGCGGCGCTGGCCGGTGACCACCCTGCCCTCATCGACCTCACGCAGGTCGACTTCATGGACGGACGGGGACTGCGGATACTGGAAGACGCCTCCCGCGACACTCCGCTGACGGTCCGGCCGTCCAGGCTCGTGCGGCGGCTCCTGGAAGTGGTGCGCTTGGAGCGCATCTCCATCGTTGAGTGATGTTCGCGGGCACAACCCGAAGCCGCCGGGCGTCTTTCGGAGGTCCAGCGGAGTTGTAGCATTGCCTGTGGGCCTGTGTTATACTTCGGGCTGTTGTGCAGGGCCGAAGCAGAAGCCATCCGCTTCTCACCGGCCGGGGAAGGAGCCCCGCGCCGGTCACCGACAGCCAACCGATCCTGCCGGGGATGGTCCTTTGGGCCGTGCCCGGCTTTTTGATGCCCGAGAGGAGGCACGAGTATCGCACCTGAACCACGTGTGAACGACCGGATCCGCGCGCGGGAGATCCGGGTAATCGGTCCGGCCGGTGAGCAGCTGGGCGTGATGAACGTGCGGGACGCGCTGCTGCGCGCCCAGGAGGCGGGCTTCGATCTGGTCGAGGTCGCCCCGACGTCGCAGCCGCCTGTGTGCCGGATCATGGACTACGGGAAGTACAAGTATGAGCAAGGCAAGAAGAGCCGCGGGACGCATCACCGCGGTGGCGATCTGAAGGGAATGCGCTTCTCACCGAAGATCGGCGAGCACGACTTCCAGACGAAGGTCAATCATGTGCACGAGTTCCTCAAGGAGGGGAACAAGGTGCGCGTGTCGGTGTGGTTCCGTGGCCGGGAGATGGCGTATCCGCAGGCCGGGCACCGGCTCCTGCAGCGACTGGCCGAAGCGGTGGCCGACGTGGGCGCGATTGAGCGGCCCCCCCTGTTCGAAGGCCGGAACATGATCATGATCATGACGCCGAAGAAGTAGTCACAGCGAGGAGAGCGCACGATGGCAAAGGCGAAGACGCATCAGGGGACGGCGAAGCGCATCGGGATCACGGGCAGCGGTAAGCTGCGCCGCGGACGGCAGATGGCGGGCCACCTGAAGGTGACGAAGCGTCCCCGGCGGCTGCGGTCGCTCAAGCAGGAGGTAGAGGTCTCGCCGCGGGATCGCCGGAAGATCGAGGCGTTGCTGCCTAACCGCTAGGACACGTTCGCGAGATGCATGTACGCAAGGCCCGGGGTCCCCGAACATCGGCAGTGTGGCCGTTCGGGCTGGGCTAGGAGGGGACGGAGATGGCACGGGTGAAGCGGGGGCTTGCCAGCCACCGCCGCCATAAGAAGATCTTGAAGCTCGCCCGCGGGTATTACGGGGCGAAGAGCCGCTGGTACAAGCTCGCCAACCAGTACGTCGTGCGGGCCCTCGCCCAGGCTTACCAGGGGCGCCGCGTGCGCAAGCGCGACTTCCGGCGATTGTGGATCGCGAGAATCAATGCGGCGGCGCGCGAGGGCGGACTCTCCTACAGCCGCCTCGTCAACGGTCTGCGCCGCGCGGGGATCACGGTCAACCGCAAGGTCCTGGCCGATCTCGCCGCACGCGATACCGTCGCATTCAACGCCCTCGTGGCCAAGGCTAAGGAGAGCCTGAAGTCCTGACCGGGCATGGCCCGCGCGGTCACGCTCGAGAAGCCGTCATCCCTCGCCCGCCTGGAGCTCAATCCGGCGCAGACGATCGTTGGCGGATTCGCGGGGGTCATTCTGGTCGGTGCGCTCCTGCTCTCTCTGCCGGTCGCGACTGAGGCCGGTATATCGCCGTCATTTCTCACCGCGCTGTTCACGGCGACCTCTGCGACGTGTGTCACCGGCCTGGTCGTGGTGGATACGGCGACCCACTGGTCGATGTTCGGCGAGCTGGTCATCATGGGGCTCATTCAGATCGGCGGCCTCGGCTACATGGCGGTGGCGACCCTCCTGGCGATGCTCCTGGGACGGCGCATCGGCCTCCGCGAGCGTGTCGCGCTCCAAGAATCTCACAACCTCTACACGCTCGGCGGCATCATCCGCTTCACCCGCGCGATCCTGCTCCTCACGCTCACGATCGAAGGGGTAGGGGCGGTCTTGCTCGCCCTGCGGTGGATCCCCCAGTTTGGGCTCGGCCGCGGCATCTACTACGCGCTCTTCCACAGCGTGTCCGCGTTCAACAACGCCGGCTTCGACCTCATGGGTGGCTTCCGCAGCCTCACGGCGTTCGTCGGCGATCCCTCCGTCAGCCTCATCATCGCCGCACTCATCATCCTCGGCGGTCTGGGGTTCACCGTGTTGATGGACCTGGTCCGCCCGCGCCGGGTCAACCTGCATGCCAAGGTGGTCCTGACCACCACGGCCGTCCTGATCGGCTTGGGGACGGTTCTGGTCTTGGCCATCGAAGCGCGGAACCCGGCGACGCTCGGCCCGCTAGGCCTGCCCCAGAAGATCCTCGCCGCATTCTTCCAGAGCGTGACCCCACGTACCGCCGGGTTCAATACCGTCGATATCGGCCGGATGTACGAGCCGACCCTCGTGCTGCTCATCGTCCTCATGTTCATCGGCGCCTCCCCGGGCGGCACCGGAGGCGGCATCAAGACGACGACGTTTGTTGTCCCGCTCGCCGTGATCAAAGCGATGCTGCGGGGCCGGCAGGATGCGGAGATGTTCCACCGGCGGCTCGATCCCGTCGTCGTCTACAAGGCCGTCACCATCGCTTTCGTCGGGGTCGCCTTCGTGGTGACGATGGCCGTCCTGCTCTCGATCAGCGAACGGATCCCGTTCATCCCGGCGGCGTTCGAGGTGTCGTCCGGTTTCGGCACCGTGGGGCTCTCCACGGGGATCACCCCATCGCTCAGCACGATGGGACGGATCATAGTCATGCTGACGATCTTCAGCGGGCGTGTCGGGCTGCTCACGCTGGCATTCGCGCTCACACGCCGGCAGCAGCCCGCCAACTACCGGTTTCCGGAAGAGCGCATTCTTGTAGGCTAGGGAGCGAGGGACGAGGAGATGGATTTCGCGGTCATCGGTATGGGGCGGTTCGGCAGCAGCGTGGTCCAGACCCTGCACGAGATGGGACACCATGTCTTGGCCATGGATAAGGATGAAGGGGCGTTGCGCCGCGTCACCGACTACGCGACACACGCGGTCCAGATCGACGCCACCGACCCCGAAGCGCTGCGTGCCGTGGGGATCACGAATTTCGACGCCGTGATCGTCTCTATCGGTGCGGACGTCCAGGAGAGCATCCTCGCGACGCTGCTCCTGAAGGAGATGGGTGTGAAGAAGGTCGTCAGCAAGGCCGTGAACGAGTTGCAGGGCCGCGTGCTCGAGAAGGTTGGAGCCGACCTCGTGGTCCGGCCGGAGCGGGACATGGCCGTGCGCGTGGCGCGGAGCCTGGCCAGCCGCAACGTCGTGGATATGCTGGAGCTCTCGCCCACGTACCTCGTGGAGGAAGTGAACGTCGGTCCCAAACTCTCTGGCCGCTCGCTCGGTGATCTGGATCTCCGGACACGGTTCGGCGTGAACGTGCTGCTGATCAAACGCGACAGCCAGCTCCTCATCACCCCGACGCCCGAGACGGAACTCCAGGCCGGCGATGTGCTCGTCGTCGTTGGGGAGAAGCAGGGTCTGTCCCGGCTGGAGTCTGTTCTGTAAGGTGGCCGGCCCCCGGTTGCTCTCGAGCACGAAAACTCCGCTCGTCAAACGTCTCCGGGCCCTCGCGGCGCGATCCGCCCGGGATCCTGGAGGCCGCCTCATTCTCGACGGCGTCCGGCTTGTTGAGGAAGCGCTGGCGGCGGGCATCTCGATCGAAGTGTGTCTCTACGATCCGGCGGCGTCGCGTACATCGACGCGCCTGTCCGCGCTCCTCGGAATGCTCCGAGACCGTGGTACCAGACTCGTCCCGGCGACCCCGCATGTCGTCGCGGCGGTCAGCCAGGTCGAGACGTCGCAGGGGATCGTCGCGGTGGCCGTGATGCCCGCTCTCGACCCGGGGCTTGCCCTCGACAATGCCGGGCTGCTGCTCGTCGTCGCCGACGGCATCCAGGATCCGGGCAACCTCGGCACGATCGTTCGCACCGCCGATGCCGCCGCGGCGGCCGGCGTGGCGGTGACCGGGGCGGCCGCGGATCCACACCATCCCAAGACGGTGCGGGCCACGATGGGCTCGCTGTTCCACCTGCCGGTCTTCGAGATCGAGACGGCGGCGTTGATCGAAGCGCTCCGGGCTCGGGGGGCCAGGGTGCTGGTGGCGGACCAACGAGGGGCGCTCGAGTACACCTCTGCGGATTACCGGCCTCCGGTGGCGCTGGTGTTCGGCAGTGAGGCGCGCGGACCGGACCCGCGCTGGATAGCATCGGCCGCGGCGGCGGTGCGCATTCCGATCTACGGCCGGGCGGAGTCTCTAAACGTCGCGATGGCGGCGGCGTTGTTGCTCTACGAAGCGCGGCGCGCCCCCCGCGGGGCGGAGGTGGGGAGATGACGGTTTCGTTCGCGAAGCTCGAGAGCCTGCCGGAGCGCCGGATGCTGCCCGGCGTGTACCTGCGCATCCTGCCGGGCGACGCGCTGATGTTCAGCATCGTGCGGTTCGATCCGCACGCGACGGTGCCCACCCACCAGCATCCGCATGAGCAGATCGGGTTCGTGCTCGATGGCGAGATGGACCTGTGGGTCGCCGGCGAGCGGCGGACCCTGGCCCGTGGTGATATGTACACCATCCCGTCCAACGTCCCACACGGGGCGGAGACGAAGGATGGGACGTGCGTCGTCGTGGACGTCTTTCATCCACTGCGGGACGAGTACGTCAAGCTCTTCCTGGGCTAAGCCGGTGAGCTTGTTCGCCGTTTCCTGTTCCCCGTTCCCGCAGTTGGTGTTATACTCAGCGCAATAGTTTCGGGGCAGGCGGTAACTGAACCCAGCTCCGCGGTGCAGGAGGGATGCTGCGGTGCAGACGGTGTGGACGCCGGAAATGCTCTGGCAGTTGTTCGAATCGACTGGTTCTATTTGGGCCTATCTCGTGTACCGGCGGTTTGCGGCGTTCCGCAAGGCGTCGTTGAAGGTTTCCCTCAACTGAATAGGCTGTAGGCCACGACGGAGAGGAGTACCCGGCCCGAGGCATCTCAGGGAGGGACGGCCACGGACTGTAAGCCGTCCCGGCGCGCGACCGGCGAAGTTCACTCCCGAGCCGACGCCTGAACCTCCGCACCCTAGGGCAGTAGGGCGTCCGGATCTCCCCCGTGACGGGAGTCGAGGGCCGCCGGGGAGTTCCGGCGGAACCGAGGTGGTACCACGGAAGCGTCGCTTTCGTCCTTGGGACGAGCGACGTTTCGTCGTTTTCCTCAGCAATGCTGGGAGGCGGCTATGGATGAGTTCACGCGGATCGCCGAAGCGGTCGAGACGGCGCTGCGGGCGGCGGCCTCGCCCCAGGCGGTGGAAGAGGTGCGGCGGGCGTATCTCGGGCGCAAGGGCATGGTCGCCCGGTTGTTCGACGACCTTCCCGCGTCGCCGGCGGCCGAGCGTCCGGTCCGCGGCCGCATGCTCAATGAGTTGAGACAGCGCATCGAGGCGCAGGTGGCCGCGCGTCTGGCCGAGGTTGGTGCGGCAGGCCGGGAGGCACGTCTGTCCGCAGAAGCGATCGACGTCACGCTGCCCGGTCGGCGCCCCAAGATGGGCCGCTTGCATCTCCTCTCGCAGACCCTGGGCGAGGTCCAGCGCATCTTCCATGGGATGGGGTTCGAGATCGTGGAAGGCCCCGACGTCGAAACAGACGAGTTCAACTTCGAACGTCTGAACATGGGGCGCGACCATCCGGCGCGCGACGCCCAGGATTCCTTCTACCTCAGCGACGACCTGCTGCTGCGGACCCACACGACCGTCGTGGATGCCCATCTCATGGTCGGCCGGACCCCGCCGATGCGCATCCTCACGACGGGACGATGCTACCGGAGGGACGCGCCGGACTGGAAGCGCATGCCGGTCTTCCACCAAGTGGACGGATTCATGGTCGGGGAGTCCATCACAATGGCCAACCTGAAGGGTGTGCTCAACTCCTTCGCGCTGCAACTGTTCGGGCCGGCGACGCGCACGAAGTTCGTGCCGGGTTACTTCCCGTTCACCGAGCCGAGCGCGGAGATGTACGTGCACTTCAACGCGCAGTGGATGGAACTGGGCGGATGCGGGATGTTTCATCCGCGGGTCCTCGAGATGGCCGGGATCGATCCGCAGCGCTACACGGCGTTCGCCTTCGGGCTGGGCGTCGACCGTCAGGTGATGGTCCGCTACGGGATCCCGGACATCCGGTTGTTCTGGGATAACGACCTGCGGCTGCTGGAGCAGTTCTAGGAGACCGCGATGAAAGTGCTTCTCTCGTGGCTGCGTGAGTACGTGGACGTGCCGTATGCCGTGGAGGAACTGGAAGACCGGCTTCCGATGCTCGGGCTCGGTATCGAGGGGGTCGAGCGGCTGGGTGACGACACGGTCATCGATCTCGA
>DATDEG010000054.1:0-6922 GCA_036523465.1 bacterium | reverse complement strand
CATCGTGACCATCCTCGGATCGGGGACCGTCAACATCGTCCTCGCCATCGCCCTGTCGTTCGTGCCCCGCATCGAGCTCGTCATCCGGGCCAGCGCCCTCTCCGTCCGGGAGATGACCTACGTGGAGGCGGCCCGCGCGGTCGGCGCCAGTCCGTGGCGGATCATCTTCCGGCACATGGTCCCGAACGTTACCGCGCCGTACCTTGTCATGCTGACGGCCTTCCTGGGACAGGCTATCCTGCTCGAAGCGTCACTGAGCTTTCTCGGGCTCGGCGTGAACGAGCCGACTCCGGCCTGGGGCCTGATGCTGAGCGGGGCCGCGGTGGAATTCGTCGAGCGGGCGCCTTGGATGGCGGTGTTCCCGGGGTTAGCGATCATGACGACGGTGCTGACGTTCAACGTGCTGGGCGATGCGCTCCGAGACGCGTTCGACCCGAGGCTAAGGATGTGACGCGCTTACGCCGCCGGACGAGTCCGGAACCTGGCCCGCCGCACTTCCTTCCCATCGATGCTGATCGACCAGTGATAGGCCTTGCCCGGCGGAAGCTCCATCGGCCCGATGTTGACGGCCAGCATGAAATCGAGGAACGTTCCGGCCGGCAGTCCGGCTGGCCGGCCCGCCTCAAATGTCCCGTCGAACCGCGCTTCGGTCCGCTCGGGACCGACGCGCACGGGGTGCATGTCCTCGTCGAAAAGGACGCCCTCGAGTCGGTGCTGGCGGTTGCCCTCGTCCCACGGGACTTCAACTTTGATCGCCAGAGCGTGCTGGAATGGGCCTGGTCCGCAGAGCGTCCAACCGCCGCCCAGCACATAGAGCTTGCCTTCTGACACCTGCGCGAAATCACTCAGTAGCACAGTGCAATTCCAATCAGTGGTCGCCAAATCGACCTCCTCAGGAGATCTGTCTGGACGATTACTCATCATTTGAGGGGACCGCCGGTGGTCGGGTCTGAGAAGCGTTACTGTTGCCCCTCCACCAATCGACAGATCCTTTGCCCTCAGAAATCGGGCCCACAAGAGAGAGGAGATAGCCTGTCCGCAGCGCTCGAGACCGCCTTAGAGCGAGGTCGGCGAGGCCGATATGGCTTCGCAGCGCCGGGTCAAGGAACTCTGAATACTGAACGCCTGCGTACTTGAACTCATTGAACGCGCCAGAGTGACCATGGGTTGTAAAGATCGGCTGCCTGTCGGAACCTTTATATCCACCTTGTGGGGCGAATTCTTCCAACGCTCTTTCGAGAACCCGGGCGGCAAGATGGGCGGCTTTGCCGCCTTTGAGTGCGATCCCTTGTTCGATCAACTCTCTGGCCAGGGTTGCAGGCCCCTTTCCTCGTTCGCGTCCGATTTCAACGAGCAGGCGCAGAGTTGATCGTGACATTCTCACTGAGAGGACAGTAGTATCAGCCTTCTTTCGCCGGACCAGCTTCGCCGGTTCCGCTTTGGACCAGATGGTGTCGATGACCTGCTTGACCCGCTCTTCTCGAGATCCTCTTCTCGATACCATCTTTCAGTTCTCCTCCGCCCAAGCCGTTCGGCACCACCAAACTCCTGCTCGAAGATCAACGGGCAAAAGCACGATGAAAAGAGAGGCGGCGATCTAGACCGAGGTTAGGCGATCTAGACCGAGCCTAGGAAGTACTGTTGTGCAGGATGCTCAAGACTCCGCTCAGGTCGGAACACTCGTGGGCGGGCGCATAGCTCGGATCGAGGACCGCGTCGCCGCTCCGGTTGATCCACACGGTGCGGATGCCCGCGGCGGTTGCGCCCATCGCGTCCGTCGGCGAGCCGGCCACATGCAGGAGGTTCTCGGCGGGGATCTCAAGGACCCGGAGCGCTCTCATGTAGACAGCGGGATGCGGTTTGGATGGCCCGCCCTCCGTGGAAATGACGTGGTCGAACCGCACCGGCAGCCGCCCCAGCAGGGTATGTAGCATACCCATATCACCGTTGGACAGCGCGGCGAGGATGAGCGGCCTGGCCCGCACCTCAAGGAGGACCTCCCCGGCTTCCGGCCACGGTGGGAGGTGCTCCCAGGCGGCGGTCAGCCGGCTGAGCTCACCGGTATCGAGTGGAGGGTGCAGGGTGCGGAGGACGTAGCTCGCGCTGAGCTCGATGGCGCGCCGGTTCGGCGGCGCCTCGCGGTCCAGGGCGGTGGCCACCAGGAGATACTCCATGTGTTTCTGCCGCCAGGCGCGGGCCAGGGGGCGTGAATTGCTGTCGATTCCGCGCCGCCGGAGTGGGTGCGTGAGCGCGTCAGAGAGCCCGGTCAGCGTATCGAACAACGCGGAGTAGACATCGAACGTCACGGAGCGGATGGTCACAGCGGCGCCTTTCTCTGCAGCAGGGGGTTCCCCTGCACTCCGTCGTAATGACGCTAGGAGGACATGATGAAGTCGTTTGATCTCAGCCGTTGCCGGGTGCTGGATCTCAGTCAGAACTTCAGCATCGATTCGCCGCCGTTCGCCTTCTACGAAGGCCCGAAGATCACGTGGGTCAAGAAGATGGCGTTCGAGGGCGTGAACGCACAGCACATCAGCTCGACGAACCACATCGCCACGCACCTCGACTCACCGCTTCACTTCCACGACCCAGGGCCCGACGTAGCCGGCATCCCGATCGAGTCTCTTGTCGGGCCCGCATGCGTCGTCGATCTCCAGCAGTTCGGGATCGGTGACTACGAGATCTACGGGTCGGAGCACTTCGAAGCGTGGGAGAAGAAGCACGGCATCAAGATCGAGCGTGGAGACATCCTCGTCATCCACACCGGCTATCATGCGTACTACAACGAGGACTGGTCGCCGCGCACGAAGGCCCGGCACCCGGATGCCCGGGCCGATCTGCCGCGGGCATTCCTGCGCCATCCCGGCCCGCGCGCGGAGTTCTGCGCCTGGGTGCTCGACCGGGGGATCCGCTGGCTGGCCATCGACGCGATCAGCACCGATCACCCATTCAACACCAAGGTCCGGGATGCGCGTCGCGACCTCATCCCGGAGGTCGAGCGGGCAATCGGCATGACCATGGATGACGCGTTCCCCTGGCCGCGCGACTACCAGGCCACGCACACGCGGCTCTTCCCGAAGGGTGTCTTCCACATCGAGAACGTCGGGGGCGACATCGATCTCGTCCTCGATCAGCGGGTCTGGGTTGGCTGCTTCCCCTTCCGCTTCAAAGGCGGCGAGGCCGCATTCTGCCGGTTCGTCGCCTTCGTGGAAGCTTAGTTGTGGGCGAGGGGGAACCGAGCCTCTCCCCGGACTGTACTACACGGGGACCCCTCAGGCTTGGCCTTCCCGCGACATGCTGAGCCAAAGAGCGAGACGACCATCTGATGCGACCGCTTGATGATCTGCTCGTCGTCGACCTGACCCGGGCGCTCGCCGGGCCGTATTGCACACTCATGCTGGCGGATATGGGGGCGCGCGTCGTCAAGATCGAGACGCCGGACGGCGGCGACGATACGCGCGGGTGGGGACCGCCGTTCGTGGGCGGGGAGAGTTCGTACTTCCTCGGCATCAACCGCAACAAGGAGAGCCTGACGCTCAACCTGAAGCGTCCGGCCGGGCAGACTGTCTTCCGCCGCCTCGTCCAGCGCGCGGACGTCCTGGTCGAGAACTTCCGTCCGGGAACGATGGCCCGGCTCGGCTTCGGATATGACGCGGTGCGGTTGATCAACCCGCGCCTCGTCTACGCGGCGATCTCAGGATTCGGGCAGGATGGGCCGTACCGCGAGCGCGTGGCCTACGATTTGATCCTCCAGGGCATGGGCGGCCTGATGGGTACCACTGGCGCGGAAGGCGGGTCGCCGGTGAAGGTCGGCGTGGCGGTGACCGACATCGCCGCGGGGATGTTCGCCGCCTATGGCATCCTGCTCGCATTGCGGGCCCGGGAGCGGACCGGGCGGGGACAACTCGTCGACGCCTCCATGCTCGACAGCCAGGTGGCGTGGATGACCTATCAGGCCGGCTACTACTTTGCGACCGGCGAGAATCCGAAGCGTCTGGGGAGCGCCCATCCCTCACTGGTGCCCTACCAGGCGTTCCGCACGAGCGACGGCTATGTGAACGTGGCGGTCGGCAGCGAAGGCATCTGGGCGCGGTTCGTCCAGGTCATCGGCGCGCCCGAGCTGGCAGAGGATCCGCGCTTCCGTACCAATCCGGAGCGGGTGGGGCACCGCGACGCGCTGCTGCCGCTGCTGGAGCCGATCTTCGAGCGGAAGAGCACGGCGGAGTGGAGCGCGGCGCTCGAGGCGGCCGGCGTGCCGGCCGGCCCCATCTACCTCCTCTCCGATCTGTTCAGCGATCCTCAGGTGCGCCACCGCGACCTCGTGGTGGAGATGTCCCATCCGAAGGCGGGCCGGATCAAGCAGACCGGCGTCCCGATCAAGCTCTCGGATACGCCCGGCGGACTGGTCGCTCCGCCGCCGCTATTGGGGGAGCATACCGACCGTATCCTGACGGAATTGGGATATACCGCAGAGGAGATCTCCGCGATGCACGGCGATGGCGCCGTCTGACGCACGCGCAGGGGGGGCGGGGGGATGGCGCGCGTTCATCCCCCCGCAGACCACATCGATACTTGCCGGCGGAAGTAAGGGACGCAACGGGTGAGCGATGTCTGTCCCACCGCGCGGCGCTCCCGATAAATCAGAATCCGTTACGTGTCCCTCGTGCCGCACCCGCACGCCCGCCGCGGCCCTGCGCCCGGCGCTGTGGATCTGCCCCTCGTGCGGCACACATCTCTCGATGCCCGCCCGGGACCGGATCACAACGTTGGTCGACCCCCGCACATTCCGGGAGATCGACCGCGGGCTCATCTCCGTCGACCCCCTCAGCTTCACCGACCAGCGCAGTTACCGCGACCGGCTCGAGGAGGCTCGTGAACGCACCGGCCTCCGTGAGGCGGTAATCATCGGGGAGGCGCGCGTGGGAGGGGCCCGCACCATCTTCGGGGTCTTCGACTTCGCGTTCATGGGCGGGACGATGGGGTCGGTCGTCGGCGAGAAGATCGCCGACGCCTTTGAGTATGCGACGAAGGAACGGCTCCCGGTCGTCATCGTGTCCAGCAGCGGGGGCGCCCGGATGCAGGAGGGGATGCTCTCCCTCATGCAGATGGCGAAGACGGCCGCGGCCCAGGCGGCCCACGACGCGGCGGGGCTGGCGTTCATCTCCGTGCTCGCGCACCCGACGTTCGGCGGCGTCGCGGCGAGCTTCGCCTCGCTCGGCGACGTCATCATCGCCGAACCGGGAGCGCAGATCGGGTTCGTCGGACCCCGCGTGATCGAGATGACCCTGCACATGCTGCTACCCAAAGAGTCCCACACCGCGGAATACCTGTTCCGCTCCGGGATGGTGGATCTCATCGTCGGCCGCGCGGATCTGCGTCCGGCGCTGGCCTACCTGCTCGGGCACCTCGCTCCGCGGGCGGGCGTACGGCACGGCGCGGTCCGTCCGGCGCGGCGCGAGCGTGCCCGGCGCCGCGGCGGACGGATCGAGGTCGCGCCGTGGGAAACGGTTCTCCTCGCCCGTCACCCGGACCGCCCAACGGCCCTCGATTACGTCGACCGGCTCTTCACCCGGTTCGTCGAGCTCCACGGCGATCGCTACTTCGGCGAGGATCCGGCGATCGTGGCGGGGTTGGGAGAATTTGAAGATCACACGGTGATGGTCATCGCGCAGGAGCGGGGGAGATCGCCGGAAGAGCGGGAGTTCCGGCGGGGTGGGATGGCGCTGCCCGAGGGATACCGCAAGGCGCTGCGGATGATGCACCTCGCCGCAAAGTTCCAGCTGCCGGTGGTCACCCTTATCGATACGCCCGGCGCGTACCCCGGCCCTGAGGCGGAGCAGCGGGGCATCGCCCAGGCGCTGGCGCGCAATCTCCAGGCGATGGCCGTCCTGCCGACGTCCGTGGTGGCGGCCGTCATCGGGGAGGGCGGGAGTGGAGGCGCGCTCTCTCTGGCTGTGGCCGATCGCGTGCTCATGCTTGAGCACGCGATCTACTCCGTCATTGCGCCCGAGGGTGCGGCGGCGATCCTGTGGCGGGATGCGGGCAAGGCGGCGGAGGTTGCCCAAGCCCTCAAGATCACCGCCGCCGATCTGCTGCGTCTCGGCGTCATCGACACGGTGGTTTCGGAGCCGCGGGGAGGAGCGCATACCGACCCCGAGCTCGCCGCACGCCATCTTCGGACGGCGCTGGCGAAGGCGCTCCGGGCGCTGCGCGGGGTGCGGATTCGCGTTCTCCTGCGCCGCCGCGCGCAGAAGTACCGTCACATCGGCCGGGTCGGGGTCTACTGGCGGCAGGTCGTCCGTTCGGAGATGCAAGAGTTGCTCGAAGGACTCGGGGACCGGCTGCTCCGGCGCGAGCCCGAAGCCGGACGTCCGCCCGGCACCGATCCGTAAAGTTGGAATAGCTTTCGGAAGAAGGTGACGTCGTGGATCGGAACGCGTTCATCACGATGATGGCAGAGGCCCGGATGTTCGACCTCACCCAGGGCTGCAGTATCTTCACGCCACCCTGGCCGGGGGAGAAGGCCCTGGAGGTCCACTTCTTCAAGCGGGTCACCGGCGCGTACGGAGGCGGGCAGGGCGCCAACGGGCAGATCCTCAACTGGAGCAACACCGTGGGGACGCACCTCGTGGGCGAGACCGCGTTTCACTCGGGTGGCCGGAGGATCGCGGACGTCCCGCTGCGCGATCTCTGCGGTCCGGGCGTCGTCGTTGATATCTCCGACGCCGTCTCGGACTACAGCGTCTACACTCCTGAAATGATCACGCAGCGCGCGGACGTCCGGCGGGGAGACATCCTCATCGTCAACACCGGGTACCACCGGTACTCGTGGGACCGCCCCGACGTGCCGAATCCGCAGGCGCCGGGCGGCATGGAGTCCAAGGAGTTCGGCTTCTACGTCCGCCACCCCGGCCCGTCGATG
>DATDEG010000053.1:0-4167 GCA_036523465.1 bacterium | reverse complement strand
GGCTGTGATGTAACCGCCGCCACCAGGTGTTAGGAGGAAGCGGTCCGTCCGGACCTCTTCGCCAAGCGTGGGCGGTCCATCGAGATCGAAGAAGATCAGGTCGCAGTAGACACTGCCGACGACGATCACGGCCGGAGGGCGCGACCGTGATCTAGCGGGCATCGCTCCTCCGGCCATCGCTCGGCGCAGCGGCACCGGCCGCCTGATCCTCCGGAAGGCTGAGGCCGAGCAGTCTGACGGCGTTGCCGGCGAAGATCGCGCGCAGGGCGTCCTCAGGCAGCCCGAGCTCCAGGCAGGCTTCCCACTGGACCTCGAGGTAGCGCCGCGCGAATCCCCTCGGGAACCACGACGAGTCGGTGCCGAAGATGACTCGTCTTGGACCGGCGGTGTCCAGGAACCGGTGGAAGAGGGTCTTGAGGTCCAGGTCGTACGGCATCCAGCGCATCCACTCGTTGCTCCCCGACGTGTCCACATAGACGTTGCCGCAAACCCACATCAGGTGCAGGAGGTCGCGTGGATACCCGCACCCGAAGTGGGGGACGATGAACGGCACTCCGGGAAAGCCTCTGGCCACGTCCTGCAGCACGAGAGGGCTGATGTTCGGGCCGGCCACGATCCCCTCGTAGCGCAGCGGCCCAAAGTGAATGAGCACCGGAATGCGGAGCCGTTCCGCGGTCTCCCACAACGGGAAGAGCCGTTCGTCGTCCAGCCGTTCCCGGAGCAGCGGCGCGATGACCTTGTACCCCCGAAAACCAAGGTCGCGCACCGCGCGTTCGAGCTCGGCCGCCGCGCCGGGCACAAACGGGTCGTGGTGCGCAAATCCGATGAATGCGTCGTGGTAAGCATGCACCACGGTGGCCAGCCGGTCGTTGCCCCCGCCCGTGAGGAACACGACGCGGATGAGCCCGTAGCGTTCGACCTCTTTGGCCCAGCGCGACGCCATCTTGTCATCGTCGCCGGGCGGCTCCGGCGCCGGGAACCCCCAAGTCTGCCGCCAGGAGGCCTGATCCGCCTGTAGGTGGCGTTCGATCTGCGCCCACCGCTCCACGCCGAACCGCCGGAGGTACTCCGCATGGGCATCGGCGGCCTGCGGCACGGTTCCGCGAACCGGAAAGTGGGCGTGAAAGTCGAGGACCGGCACGGTCACCGGATCGATGGTCGTCATCGCATCTACCCTCGCAACCCGGTCAAGGTGACGCCTTCGATGATCTGGCGCTGCAGGATGGCGAAGACCGCCAGGACCGGCAGCACCGCCAGCGCGGAGGCGGCCATGATGAGGTGCCAGGACGAGCCCGCCTCGCCGGAAAATAGCGCGATCCCTACCGGTAGGGTGCGCATGTTTGCCTTCTGGATGACGATCAACGGCCAGAGGAAGGCGTTCCAGTTGCCGAGGAAGGTGAAGATGCACAACGCCGCTATCGCCGGCTTGATCAGCGGCAGTGCGATCCGCCAGTATAGTCCGAACTCGCTGACGCCGTCGATCCGCCCCGCGTCGAGAAGCTCGTCGGGCACTCCGGACATGAACTGCCGGATGAGGAAGATACCGAAGGCGCTGATCAGCCCCGGGAACATGATCCCCCAGTAGGTGTTGATCCATCCGTAGGCGCTCGACATGATGTACCAGGGGATGACGAGCATCTCGGTAGGGATCATGAGCGTGGCGAGGATCATGACGAAGATCAGCCCGCGGCCGGGGAACCGCAGTTTCGCCAGTGTGTAGCCGACCAGCGAGTCGAAGAATGCCACCGACACCGTCGTGATCAAGGCGACGACCAGGCTGTTCCCGAACCAGCGTGGAAACTGTGTCCGGGTGAGCACCTCCCCGAAGTTGTCCAGCGTCGGATGCGAGGGGACCAAGCGCAGATCGAAGAGGTCGATCGGCGATTTGAGGGCACTCGCAATCATCCAGTAGAGCGGGAAGGCCACGATCACCGTGCCCACCGTCAGGGCGAGGTAGGCGATCCACGTCCCGGGGTCGCGCCGTCTGGCGAGCGGCGCGACGGAAGCCTGGGTCTCCAGGCGGGCTTCGACCGCGCCCATCAGTACTCCACCGACTTCGACAGGACGCGCATCTGCAGCAGGGTGACCGCCAGGATGACAAGGAAGAGCACCGCTGTCGCGGCCGCCGCTTCGCCCATCTTGAACCGTTGGAAGCCCAGCTGGTACACGTAGAGGACCATCGTGAGCGTGCCGGCCAGCGGACCGCCCTGATCGCCGAAGGTCATGTTGAGGACCTGCGTGAACAGCTGCAGATAGACGATCGTGCTGTAGACCGCGGAGAAGACGAGCGTCGGGTTGAGCAGCGGGACCGTGATCTTCCGGAACAGCTGCCACCCGGACGCGCCGTCTACCTGCGCCGCCTCATAGTACGCGCGCGGGATCGCTTCCAGCCCGGCGAGAAAGATCACGATCTGGAAGCCGAGGTACTGCCAGACGACCATCGCGGTGACCGCGTAGAGAGCCTGGCTTGGGCTGCGCAGGAACGGCTGGGCCGGCAGCCCGAGCGCGACCAGGATCTGGTTGAGCGGGCCGAACTGCTCCGAGTACATCCACTGAAAGACCCACGCCGCGGCGACGATCGGGGTGACGAAGGGGAGAAAGTAGAGAGCGCGGAACAGCCCGCGGAACCGGTTGATGCGACGTAAGAGAAGGGCGACTCCCAGGCCGATGACGATCTGGACGGGGATCCCGGCCAGAACGTAGCGGATCGTGTTCCCCGCTGCCCGCGCGAACTTCGGATCGCGGCTGAGCGTGAGGAAGTTCTGCACGCCCACGAACGGTTTCTCGGGCGAGATGACGTTCCACTCGTGCAGGCTGATGTAGAGAGACGAGACTGCCGGCGCCACCCTGATGGCGACGAAGAAGAGCAGCGGGACGATGAGGAAGGCGTACGCCCACAGGGCCCGCCGCGTCCCGAACCGAAGGGCCGGCATCACGAGCGTGCCGCGGACATCCTGCACCGCGTCATGAACAGGGGGACGCATACGCGGCGTCCCCCTGGAATCCCCTTCGCGCGCATCGCAGCGCAGGCGTCCCCCTGCGCTGCTGACATCCCCCTTGGTGTCTCTATCAGCCCGTTCACCAGTACCGCTACTTCTTCGGACGCTTCATCCAGAACTCGTCCAGGATCTTCTGCTCCTTGGCCGCCGCCTCTTGCAGGGCCTGCATCGGCGTCTTGCCGTTCACGACCACCTCGTTGACGGCGTCCACGATGACCTGACGCTGCGCGGTCTCATCGACGAAGAACGTCGCCCGCGAGTAGGACAGTCCCTGGATGAACGGACCGAAGATCGGATCGCTGGCGAGCTTGGGGTCGTTGACCAGCGCCCGGCGGGATGGGAGTTCTCCGACGTTGTCCAGCCACCGCCTCTGGACCGGCTCGGAAACGAGGAACTTCAGGAACTTGATGGCGGCGTCACGCCGCGGGCCTTGTGCCCGGCTCGTCAGGCCGTGGACCCAGTAAGAGCCGAAGTTCGAGGCTTCGCCGCCCACGGAGGTCCGGGGCAGGGGGGCGACGCCCCACGCCGCCCTGGTCCGGCTGCGCACGGAGGCAATGGCGAACGATCCGTCAATGATCATCGCCGCGCGGCCGGCGACGAACGCATCGCGGTATCCGCTGCCGCCCGGGAAGAAGCTGATGACGCCGACCTTGCGCTGCGTGATCAGGTCTGTGTACCATTTGAAGGCTTCCGCGCCCTTCGGCGTCGCGTACGTCACGCGCCGTCCGTCGGCGCTGTACGGCGACACGCCCCACTGGCGGAAGAGTACTTCGCGGATCAACTGGTGATCCTGACCGTCCGGCGACACCCCGAAGCCCTCGGTCGTGATCCGGCCCGCGCTGTCCCGGACGGTCATGCGTTCCGCTATCGTGGCGAATTCGTCCCAGGTCACCGGCGGGCGGGAGAAATTGGCGGCCCGCAGGAGGTCCGCGTTGTAGAACAGCGCCAGGCTCCGCACGGCCGTGGGGAGCGCCCAGTACTTGCCGTCAAACTTGGAGTTCTTGACCATCGGCACGAACTCGCGCTCGATCTGCGCCGGCGGGAACGCGTCGGTGGGGAGCGGCTGGAGGTAGTGGCTGTCCACGTACAGCGGCACCCAGCCGTAGAAGAGGTTGATCACGTCGGGGCCCTGGCCGGCCGGGACGGCGCTGGCCACCTTCTGATTGTA
>DATDEG010000052.1:0-2261 GCA_036523465.1 bacterium | reverse complement strand
TATCCACAAGATAGAAACGACAGTTCCGAATTGACCCGCTGTGGAGGCGGTGGTACAAATCACTCTGCCAGCGGACAGCGATTGTCCGAGGTGGGAGTGAGGTACCAGGCCTACCATGGGCGCCTCCGGCGTCGACGGTAGCCGGGCAACCCGGCCTAACTCGACAGCACGCGTCCGCTGGCGCTTTTGTGCCCCCGCTCCCAATTCCCCGTCTGCGCCGGGCCAATCTGACTGTTTCCGGCAAGTATACTAGGGATAGTGTTCCGCGTCGGCTTGGCCCAAATCAACACGACGGTCGGCGACCTCGAAGGGAACGTCCGCCGCATCTCCGATGCCCTCGACCAAGCCCGGGAAGCGGATCTGGATCTCCTCTGCTTCCCTGAGCTGGCCATCCCCGGGTACCCTCCCGAGGATCTGCTTCTCAAACCCGACTTCGTCCGGGGGAACCTTGAGGCACTCGACGAGGTGAAGCGCCGCACCCGAGGCCTCACCGCCGTGGTGGGGTTTGTCGATCATCGGAATTACCTCTACAATGCCGCCGCTGTCCTCACCGATGGAGAACTCGCGGGCGTCTACCACAAGCAGCGCCTGCCCAACTACGGGGTATTCGACGAAAAACGGTACTTTGAACCGGGCCGGACCGCGCCGGTCTTCATGGTCCGAGGGATCCCGGTCGGCGTGACGATCTGCGAGGACGTCTGGTCTCCGGGCGGGCCGTGCCAGGCCGAAGCGGTCGCCGGCGCCCTGGTCATCATCAACATCAACGGATCGCCCTACCACATGGGCAAATGGCGCCAGCGGACGGAGATGCTGCAGACGCGGGCCCGCGACTACCGCGTCATCCTCTGCTACAACAACCTCGTCGGCGGGCAGGACGAGCTCGTCTTCGACGGGATGGGCATGGCCTTCGATCACACCGGAGCGCTGGTCGCGCGGGCGAAGCAGTTCGAGGAAGACTTCCTGATCTGCGACGTCGATGCCGATGCGGTCCGGCGGTTTCGGCTCCAGGCACCGGTCCCCCCGGTCGGGGGCGACGACACCGACCTGGTGACGCCGCTTGTGAAGCTCCCGGACGGTCCGCACCCGGAGCGCGCTCCGCTTCCGCAACGGGTGGAGACTCCGCTCGACGAGGATGAAGAAGTCTACCGCGCGCTGGTCCTGGGCACGCGCGACTACATGCGCAAGACGGGCTTCACGGACGCCGTCGTCGGCCTCTCCGGCGGCATCGACTCGGCGCTGGTCGCGACGATCGCCGCCGACGCGCTCGGCCCGGCGCACGTCCACACCGCGTGGATGCCCTCTCGGTTCAGCTCGGACGAGAGCGCGCGGTACGCCGCGGAGGTCGCCGCGAACCTCGGAGTGGACCGGGTGGAGCTGCCGGTCGACCCGGTCTTCGAACGGTACCTGGAAGCATTGAACCCCGCCTTCGGCGACCGCGCGCACGAAACGACCGAAGAGAACATCCAGGCCCGCATCCGGGGCACGCTACTGATGGCCCTCTCGAACAAGTTCGGATGGCTGGTGCTCACTACGGGGAACAAGAGCGAGATGAGCGTGGGCTATGCCACCCTTTACGGCGACATGGCCGGAGGCTTCGCCGTGATCAAGGATGTGCCGAAGACCCTCGTCTACCGGCTCGCCCGCTGGCGGAATGGGCAGCGTCGGGTCATCCCCGAGGGGGTCCTCACCCGCGCGCCGACCGCGGAGTTGCGGGCCGGCCAGACCGACGAGGCCGCGCTCGGCGTCCGCTACGCTGAGCTCGATCAGATCCTGAGACTCTACGTCGAAGAGGATACTCCGCCGGAGGAGATCGTGGCCCGTGGATTCGATCGCGACACGGTCGCCCGGATCGTGACGATGGTTGACCGCAACGAGTACAAACGCCGCCAGGCGCCGCCCGGTGTGAAGATCACCCCGAAGGCGTTCGGCCGGGACCGCCGTCTGCCGATCAGCAACTGGTACAGGAACCCCATCACCAGGTCGTCGTCCCGCTCGCGATGACGGGGCACCTCGCATCCCGCTATCACGTCGGCACCACGCCGGCGCCGATTCCGTTTGCGCCGCCCGCGCGGTTCAACCTGGGCGAGAACGACGAGTACGTGAAGTACGGGCACGCCCCGTTCACCACGCCCGGTCGCGGCGACCCGTACTGGACGCCGGAGATCATCACCCAGACGTGGTTCATGGCCGAGCGCGGGAAGATTCCGATCTCGGGAGCCGGATACGGCGGTCCGTTCGCCGGCGGCGGGTTCGACGCGATC
>DATDEG010000051.1:0-7183 GCA_036523465.1 bacterium | reverse complement strand
TCCCCAGCGCTCGATGATCATCTGGGTCACCTCGGCGCAGGCGGTGAGGTTGGCGACGTCAGAGAGGCAGGTGAGATGGTCGGTTCCGTCGGCGGCGAGATCCCGGGCACAGCGCGCGAGGTCATCGCTGTGGATGTCCGTCACGCACACGCGTGCCCCGGCCAAGCCGAATGTCCGGGCGATTCCCCATCCGAGACCGCGCGCCCCGCCCGTGATCAGGACGACGCGTTCGTCGTGTCGCGTCATGTCTCGTTTCCTCGCTCCTGGTTCCTTGATCCCGGGTCCCTTCCCCGTCTGCAGTACACACCGGGTTCACCCTCGAAGACGCCGATTCCCTCACGCTCGGAAGTCAAGGATGGCTCGAGCGCATCCGGTCACCCGCTGTGAGGGGCGGCCAAGGTAAACGGGGAGGGGGCGAGAATTAGACGGCCCATACAAACGTCGAAGGAGGGTGCCGATGGACCGCATACGGCGGAGGGAGTTTCTCAAGCGGGTCGGTATCGGGGCGGGCGCGCTGGCGACGGCACAGGCCTGGCCGCGGATCCTGCTGCCTGCTGCGCAGGCGCAGGCGCCCACCACGCTGACCTACGGGATGGCGGGTGGATTCGACTCGCTGGACGTCACCACCACGACGTTCACGCGCGTGGGCCGGATCGGCCTGCACATCATCGATCCGCTCGTCTGGTCGAGCGGTCCAGGGCAGTACGCGCCGGGCCTGGCGCGATCGTGGACGGTCTCCCCTGACGCGACCGTCTACACGTTCCGGCTGCGCGACGACGTGAAGTTCCACGACGGCACGCCGCTCACCGCCGAAGCCGTCAAGGTGACGTTCGATCGCATCGTGGACCCAGCCACGCGCGCGCAAACGGCGTTCTCCTTCATCGGGCCGTACGATCGGTCTGAGGTCCTCGACACGTATACGGTTCGCGTGCGGTTCAAGAGTCCGAATGCGTCATTCCTGAACGGGGCGAGTAGCCCATACCTGGGCATCATCTCGCCCGCGGCCGTGCGGAAGTACGGTCAGGACTTCGGCCGGGTCGTCTTCGTCGGCAGCGGGCCGTTCATGCTGCAGTCATACCGTACGGACGCCGAGGTCCGGCTCATCCGCAACCCCAGCTACGCGTGGGGCGCGCCTCTGTTCAACCACCAGGGACTCGCCTACCTTCAGGGGATCGTCTTCCGCATCGTCCCGGAGGAGGCTACCCGGCTGGCCACGCTCGAGACGGGGGAGACGCTCTTCGTCGAGGACGTGCCGGTGACCGACTATCAGCGGCTGAAGTCGTCCCGCGACAGGGTGCTCCTGGAGATCCCGCAGGCCGGCTCGGGCTGGTCCATGATGATGAACCAGGGCCGGGCGCCGACGAACGAGCTGGCCGTCCGCCGCGCCGTGATGCATGCCGTGGACAAGGACGGCCTCGTCCGGACCGTATGGAACAGCGTCTACAAGGCGGCCTGCAGCCCGCTGACGCCCAACATGTTCGGGTTCGATCCGGAGACGTGCAAGAAGGTGCCCTACAACCTCGAACAGGCGCGGCGGATCCTCGACGAGGCGGGCTGGCGGGTCGGACCGGACGGCATCCGCGTGAAGGGGAACGACCGCCTCCGGCTCGAGTTCTACCTGCAGACGACGCCGCAGAAGAACATCGAGATGGCGTCATTCGTCCAGGCCAACGCCAAGCAGGCGGGGATCGACATCAACCTGAACGTCTTGGCGCGCCCCGCCTACCTCGACGCCGTACGCCAGAGCCGGCACAACATCCAGTTCTGGTGGGATACGGGGACCGATCCCGGCCAGATGCTGAGGATCCTCTTCCATTCCAGCAACGCCGGCGGAGGCACGAACCGGAACAACTACCGGAGCCAGGACATGGACCGGCTCATCGAGCAGATCGATGCCACCGCGGACGCGGCGAAGCGCAAGGACTTCGTCATCCGGGCGCAGCAGAAGGCCATCGATGACGCCGTCATGGTGTACCTGGCCGATCCGCCGTCTCTGTACGCGCACGCCCGGTCCGTGACCGGCGTGTGGGTCGATTGGGGCGGGAACTACCCGTACTTCTTCAACACGCGGGTTCAGCGGTAAGCTCCGCGAGGATCCAGCCGGGAGCCGGCCGGGTCGTTTGACCGGCTCCCGGCGCAGCCCTGATGGCCCAGTTCGTCTTCCGGCGCCTGCTGCTCGCTCTCCCCACCATGGTCGCCGCGTCGATCGTGGTGTTCCTCATGCTGCACCTGGTGCCGGGCGATCCGGCGATCATCTTCTTCGGTGATCAGCCGGTCACTCCGGAACGCCTCGAGATGGTCCGCCGCCAGATGGGGTTGCACCGGCCGCTCGCGGTCCAGTACTGGGACTTCGTGCGGGGCATCCCGCGCGGAGATCTCGGCCGGTCGATCCACAACCGCACGCCTGTGCTCGAAGAACTTCGCACCCGGGTGGCGTCCTCGGCGCAACTCGCGCTCGCTGCCTTCCTCGTCGCCATCGCGCTGGGGCTGGGCCTCGGTCTGCTCTCCGCCCTCCGCCGCGGCACCTGGGTGGATGCGGGGGCGATGCTCCTCGCCCTCGGCGGCGTGTCCATGCCCATCTTCTGGCTCGCCGCCATGCTCATCTTCGCCTTCTCCTTGAAACTGGGATGGTTTCCCGCGACAGGTTTCGGCGGGTGGAACCGCCTCGTGCTGCCGGCGTTCGCCCTGGGCTTCATCTCGTCGGCTACGCTGGCCCGGCTGGTCCGGTCGAGCGTCCTCGAAGTCCTGACGCTGCCGTTCGTCACGACGGCCCGATCCAAAGGACTGCGCGAGGGGGTTGTGATCTGGCGGCATGTGCTGAAGAACGCCTTCATCGCCGTCATCACCGTCATGGGCCTGCAGTTCGGCACGCTCCTCTCGGGCGCGGTGATCACCGAAACCGTCTTCGCCCGCCCGGGGGTGGGGAAGCTGCTCGTCGACGCGATCTCGACGAAGGACTTCCCCATCGTCCAGGGCGCGGTGCTGTTCATCGCCCTCGTCTACGTCATCATCAACCTGCTCGTCGATCTCTCCTATGCGTACCTCGATCCCCGCATCCGATTCGAGTGAGGACGGCGCCGCTGCGCGCCGCCCGGCGACACGGTCGCTGTCCCGGCAGGTGCTGCGCCGCCTCGGCCGCTCCAAGGGCGCGCTGGTCGGCATCGTCATCCTCGCCGCCCTCGTGCTTGCGGCGCTGGCCGCGCCATGGCTGACGCCGTACGATCCGCTGGCCATCAATCCGATCGACCGCCTCCAGCCTCCGAACCGCCGCCACTGGCTGGGGACGGACGTCCTCGGCCGCGATCTGCTCACGCGCATCCTCTTCGGGGCGCGCGTCTCGCTGCAGACGGGGTTGATCTCGGTGACCATCGCCATCCTCATCGGCGTGCCGATGGGCCTGCTGGCCGGCTTCTACGGCGGCCTCACCGACCGGTCCCTGATGCGCGTGGTCGACCTGATGCTGACCTTCCCGGGGATCCTGCTTGCCCTCGTGATCATCGCGATCCTGGGACCGGATCTCTTCAACGCGATGCTTGCCGTCGGTGTCTCGGCCTCTCCCGTGTTTGCGCGCGTCGTCCGGGCGACGGTATTGTCCTCGAAAGAGCAGGCCTACGTCGAAGGCGCCCGCGCTGTCGGATGCAGCAACATGCGGATCATGCTGCGGCATATCCTCCCGAACACCGCGGCGCCGATCATCGTGCTCGGGACGCTGGGCGTGGCCGGCGCGATCATCGCCGCCGCCGCGCTGAGTTACCTGGGGCTGGGAGCCCGCCCGCCGGCACCGGAGTGGGGGGCGCTCCTCTCCGAAGGACGCAACTACCTGCGGGTGGCCTGGTGGATGACGACCTTCCCGGGTCTGGCGATCATGACGGCCGTCCTCTCGATCAATCTGCTGGGGGACGGGCTGCGTGACGCGTTCGACCCGAGGCTGCAGAGCTAGAGACGAGGAGGATGGCGATGGCGAGCCGGACGCTGAAGGTCGGGGTACTCGGCGCGGGCGCGTGGGCATCGTTTGCCCACATCCCGGGATGGCGGCGGGATCCGCGCTGTCAGGTCGCGGTGGTCTGCGACGTGATCCGGTCGCGGGCGGAGGAAGCCGCCTCCAAGTTCGAGATCGGTGCGGTGGCGGACGACTGGCAGGCCGTGATCGGCCGCCGGGATCTCGACGTGATCGACGTCGTAACGCCCTCGGCGACGCATCACGAGCTGGCCGTGGCGGCGCTGCAGTCGGGGAAGCACGTCCTCTGCGAGAAGCCGGTTGCCTATGACTTCCGCGACACGCTGCGGGCCGCGGCGCTGGCGAGGGAGGCGGGGTTGCTGACGAAGCTCGGCTTCACCTTCCGGTACACGCCGGGAGTGCAGTACGCGAAGTCGCTCATCGACGAGGGGTTCGTCGGCGAGCCGTTCTTCTTTAACGGGTACGAGCAGAACTCACAGTGGCTGGATCCCCAGACCCCGCTGCGGCAGGTCGACCATACGGCCGACCAATCTGTGCTGCACACGTCGTCTCTTGAGGGCTACGGTGCGCCGATCATCGATATCGGGATGTGGTGGGCCGGAGCGCCCTACGCCCGGTGCGTGGGGACGATGCGGAACTTCATCCCCGAGCGAGTGGTGCGGGCGACCGGCCGGATGATGCGCATGAACATCGACGACGGCGACATCCATCTCGTGGAGTACGCGAACGGCGCGCTCGGCTCGATCCAGACGTCGTTCGTCACGGTGGGGAATTACCCGGGCGTGGAGGCGCGGATCTACGGAAGCCGGGGGGCGATCATCTGCCGGGCCGTCGAGGAGTACGGCGTGGCCGAGACGATCAAGGTCGCCACGCCGGACCGCGTGGAGTTCAAGGAACTCGAGGTTCCGGCGCGCTTCTACCCCGCCGGCGGGTCCCCGAAGGAGTCGTGGCGCTCGCTCTTCTACGCCAACCTCATCCGGGACTTCATCGACGAGATCCTTGCCGGCGGAGGCCGCAACCAGGGGAACTTCGAGGACGGGGCGCGGGTGCAAGAGGTGATCAACGCCGTCGAGCAATCGCATCACGAGCGGCGATGGGTTGATCTCCCGCTGCCGCGATGACGATGCACGCGCTCCGGCTGACGGCTCTTCCACGGTAGCCGATGCACCCGCCTGAGGAGTCTTCCCCGATGACGCGGGCCCCGCACCTCTCCGCGGCGTTGGATGCCTATCTTGACTGGTACTACGCGACGTATCCGGTCAACGCGACCTTCATCGGGATGCACGACCACGATGACCGCCTTCCGGATCTCTCTCCTGCGGGGGTGGCCGAAGGCGTGGCCGGTCTCGAGGCACTACGGGGCCGGCTCCAGCTTCTTCCCAGCGAGCCGATGACCGCTTCGGAACGCCTGGACCGCCTGCTGGTAGAAGGAGCGCTCGACATCCAGGCGTGGGAGCTCACGTCACGCGATTTCTACCTGGCCAACCCGTCTTTGCACACGGGAGAGGCAATCTTCGGGGTGATCGCGCTGCTCCTGAGACCGTTCGCCCCGCTCGAGAGGCGGCTCAAGGCCGCCACCGCGCGGATGCGGGCGATCCCCGAATTCCTGGCGCAGGCCCGCGCGAACGTCCACCACACGCCCCGAGCGTGGGCGGAGCGTGCCCGGCGTGAGTGTCGCGGCGCGATTGCCCTGCTCGAACGGGGGTTGGGTGAGTTTCTCGCCGAGAATGACATCCGACCGGCGGAACACCAATCCGCTGCCGCGGCTGCGGCCCAGGCATTCCGCGACTTCGACGCACACCTCTCGAGCCTGCCGGAAGGCGAAGCGGGCGAGGCGGCCTGCGGATCCAACGCGCTCGACCTCCTCGTACGCCGGGGCCACTTCCTACCCATGGACGCCGCCGGTGTCCTCGCACTGGGGCAGCACCACCTGACCCTCGCCGAAGAGGAGCTTCATGAACGCGCCGCATCGCTGGGGATCACAGATTGGAGAGACGGGCTGGCCCGTCTGCAGGACGTTCATCCCGCCCTCGAAGGCTACTACGCTCGATACACGGAGGTATGGGAGGCTGCCCGGGCGGCCGCCCAAGCGCACGGACTGGTGACCTGGCCTGAATACCCGATCCGATTCGTGCCACAGCCGCTGTGGGCGCGGGAGGCCGCGCCGGATCTCTACTTCCTCTTCTACCGGGCGCCCGCGGCGTTCGATCGTCTGCCGGTCGTAGAGTACCTTGTCACAGCGATCGAACCGGACATGCCGTCCGAGGAGCAGCGCCGGCGTCTCCGGGCCACGAACGAGAGCGTGATCAAGCTCAACCACGTCGTGCATCACGGCAGCTTAGGACACCACGTCCAGAATTGGTACGCGTACCATCGAGCGGGGTCGCGTCTCGGCCGGATCGCGGCCGTTGATTGCGCCAGCCGCATCGCCTTGTTCGCGGGCGGGACCATGGCCGAGGGCTGGGCCTGCTATGCGACGGACCTGATAGAGGAGATCGGGTTCCTCACGCCGCTGGAGCAGCTCGCGCATAGCCACTCACGGCTGAGGATGGCCGCCCGCGCCGTTGCGGATGTGAACCTGCACTCGGGCGCATGGACGCTGGAGGAAACGGCCGCCTTCTACCGCGACCGGGCGGGGCTTGCGGCTGAAGCGGCCCGCGCCGAGGCCGTGAAGAACAGCATGCACCCCGGAACCGCGCTCATGTATCTCTGCGGGACAACGCAGATCCACGACCTCAGACGGGAGATGCAGCGCCGGCCCGGGTTCGACCTCCGCTACTTCCACGACCGCCTGTTGTCCTACGGTTCTATCCCGGTGGCGCTCATTGCCGCGGAGATGCAGGCGCGCGGACCATCGTAGATCACCGCGGGGGCGTCTAGTACAGTCGCTCGCGGTCGAAGACGTTCAACAGCGGCTCGCCGGCGATGTAGCGGACGAGGTTGTCGCAGAACAGGTCGGTCAGCCGCCCGTTCTCCGACGCCACCGTACTGGCCGAGTGGGGACTCAGCAGGACGTTCGGCATCTCCCACAGCGGGTTCGCCGCTTCCGGGGGCTCCTTCGAGAGGACGTCGAGTGCTGCGCCCCGGAGACGGCCCTCCCGGAGCGCTTCGATGAGCGCACCTTCGTCCACCACGGCCCCGCGCGCAACGTTGATCAGCACCGCCTCAGGTTTCATCGCCGCCAGCTCGTCCCGTCCGAGGAGCCGGTCCGTGCGCGGGGTCTGC
>DATDEG010000050.1:0-4388 GCA_036523465.1 bacterium | reverse complement strand
GCACGACCGCAGGCGTCCCACCGGCCGCGTACGCGCCGGGCATCGACCCCGGCGTGACTCCGCCCTGCTCGATAAGCTTGCGGAGTTCGTCCGGGAAGATGGCGCGGGCCAGCGCCTGTTCCATCGTGATCAACCGCCGCGTGAACAGTGAATAGAGGGACTGATCCATCGTCATCATCCCGTACTGGGCACCTGTCTGGATCGACGTGTGGATCTGGTGGGTCTTCGCCTCACGGATGAGGTTCCGGATGGCCGGCGTCGCGATCATGAGCTCAACGGCGGGCACCCGCCCGATTTCCTCGATTGTAGGCCACAACTCTCGCCGCTCGTCCTTCTCAGACTTCGGTCCATCCCCGCTTGCCGTCTTCACCACAGCGGCCGCCGTACGCCGCGACCTTTCCCGCTCGCTGCGGTCTACAAACCGCACGTTGGGAAGAAGCTGCTGCGAGAGGACGGCCTCGAGCACCGAGGCGAGCTGAACCCGTACCTGCTGCTGCTGGTGGGGCGGAAAGACGTCGATGATGCGGTCGACGCTCTGGGCCGCGTTCGCCGTGTGCAAGGTGGCGAAGACGAGGTGGCCGGTCTCCGCGATCGTCAGCGCCGCGCCGATCGTCTCCAGGTCGCGCATCTCGCCGACCATGATGACGTTGGGATCCTCGCGTAAGACGGCGCGCAGAGCATTCGGGAACGTCTGTGTGTCGAAGCCCAGCTCCCGCTGGTTGATCATGCTCTTGCGGTGATGGTGCAGGTACTCGATCGGATCCTCGATTGTCATGATGTGCGCTGCGCGCTCCGCGTTGATGAAGTCGATCATCGCGGCCAGCGTCGTGGACTTGCCGTGCCCGGTCGGCCCGGTCACCATGATGAATCCCCGCGGGAGGCGGCAGAGATCCTTGAGGATGATCGGAAGGTTGAGGTCTTCGATGTAGGGGATGAACTTCGGGATGACGCGGCAGGCCACGCCCACCGATCCCCGCTGCCGGTAGACGTTGACCCGGAACCGCCCCACCGTCTCGATGCCGTAGGAGAGATCGAGTTCCCACGTCTTCTCAAACTTCTGCTTCTGGAAGGTATTGAGCATGCTGTAGGCGAGCTGGAAGGTCTCCTCCGCCGTGAGCGGCGGATAGTCCATCGGCTCCAGCTTCCCCCACGTCCGCAGCATCGGCGGGATCCCCACGGTGAGGTGGAGGTCCGAGGCCTGCCGAGCGACCGCTTCCGTCAACAGGGTGTCGATGTCCATAGTGCCTCCCGGCGCCTGCCCGTCAGTCGTGTGGCAGACTCATAGGATTGTACTGCCACATCCCCACCCGCTCTAGTCAATATCGCGGTCCAACTCGACGACGCGCAGCACCTCGTCGATGGTCGTGATCCCGCGCGATGCCTTGTGCATCCCGTCCTGGAACATCGTCGTCATACCCCTGGCGATGGACGCCTTCTTCAGCTCGTGGTGGGCGACACGGGAGACGATCATCTGACGGAGCTCGTCATCGAGGGGAATGACCTCGAAGACGGCGACCCGGCCCCGGTAGCCTGTGTAGCTGCACATCTCGCAGCCGACGGCGTGATAGTACGTACCCTCTTCCGGCATGTGCATGGCCAAACGCGGAAGCTCGTCACGGACCGTCGGATGAGGCTTCCGGCAGTGCGTGCACAGCACACGGACCAGCCGTTGCGCGGCAACGCCCTCCAGAGAAGAGGCCACCAAGTACGGCTCGATCCCCATGTCGATGAGCCGGGGCAGCGAGGCCACGGCGTCGTTCGCATGGAGTGTGCTCAACACGAGGTGCCCGGTCAGGGCTGCCTGCATGGCGATGCGGGCCGTCTCCTCGTCGCGCACTTCGCCGACGAGGATGATGTCCGGATCCTGGCGCAGGAAGTGCCGCAGCGTCGAGGCGAATGCCACGCCGGCGCGGGGATTCACCTGGACCTGGGTGATCCCCCCGATCTGGTACTCGACGGGATCCTCGATCGTCAAGATGTTGACCTCATCGCGGTTCAGACGGTTGAGGATGGCGTAGAGCGTGGTCGTCTTGCCGCTGCCGGTCGGACCCGTGATGAGGAAGATGCCCTGCGGCCGCTCGATGATCTGCAGCAGCCGGCCGTGATCACGCGGGGAGATGCCGAGCTTCTCCAGGGTGAAGGTCGAGGCGCTCTTCTCCAGCAGCCGCATCACGGCTTTCTCGCCAAAGATCGACGGGACCGTCGAGACGCGGATGTCCACCCGGCGGCCATCCACCTGGATCTGGAAGCTGCCGTCCTGCGGAGCCCGCCGCTCCGCGATGTCCATGTTCCCCAGGATCTTGACGCGGGAGATGACCTGGGCGTGCGTGTGCTTGGGGAGCGTGAGCTTCGTCTGCAACATCCCGTCAACCCGGAACCGGACGCGCACGAGATCGACGTGCCGCTCGATGTGGATATCGCTCGCCCGCCCCCGCACCGCCTCTTCCAGGAACTGGTTCACCAGGCGGACGATGGGCGCTTCGTCGGCCAGGCGCCGCAGGGTCTCGAGCGAGATCTCTTCCTCGATCGGGGCGGCGAGATCCTTGAGCAGGCCTTCCATCGCCATCTCGAGGACCGGGTAGCGGTCGATCGCCGCCTGGAAGTCGTCGAGCGTGGTGATCACGGCATGGACCGGCATCCCCACGAGCCGGCGGATGTCGTCTACGGCGACCACGTCGAGGGGATCGACCATCGCCACAGTAAGCATGCCGTTCTCATCGGCGATCGGAATGGCCTGCAGGCGGCGAGCCACCGCGGCGGGGAGCCTGCGGGCGAGATCGTCGCGGATCCCCACGCCGACGAGACGGACGAACTCGATCCCCATCTGCTGGCTGAGGACCTCGGCGAGCGGCTCCTGACCGACGGCCCCCATGTCCAGCAGGACGCGCCCGAGCCGCTTTCCCGTCGAGCGCTGGATCTCCAGGGCCTGGCCGAGCTGCTCCGCGCTGATCAGCCCCTCGTCGAGCAAGAGCTCGCCGAGCGGGCGCCGGCGGCGGCCGGCTAGCGGAACGGTGTCCGCCCCGTTCACCATGGGTTTGTTGTGCATAACATCGTCGTTCATGAGGCCTCGTTCCAGCCGTAGCTTGGGGCGATCACCCCTTTGCTTTGCCGGACCCACTGCCATTCCTCCGTTCTCCCTTGAAGCTACGATTCGACGAAGACCACGCGGAGGAGCTCGTCGACCGTGGTGACGCCCTCGAGCACCTTGAGGACCCCGTCGTCCCGGAGCGTGCGCATCCCGTCCTGGATGGCCTGCGCCCGGATCACCGCCGCCGAAGCACCACGCAGGATGTGATCCCGAACGGTGTCATTCATCGGCATGAGCTCAAAGAGAGCCATCCGGCCACGGTATCCCGAGCCTTTACAGCGATCGCACCCCCGACCGCGGTAGAATACCACGTCCTCCCCTTCCTTGGGAGCCACCCCAAGGCGGTGCAGCGCCTCGATCGGCGGGTGGTAGGACTCGATGCAGTTCCGGCAGACCGTGCGGACGAGACGCTGGGCCAGGACCCCGATGACCGAAGAACTGATCAGAAACGGCTCGATCCCCATGTCGACCAGGCGCGTCGTCGCGCTGGGGGCGTCGTTCGTGTGGATCGTAGAGAGCACGAGGTGTCCGGTCAATGACGCTTGGATGGCAATCTCCGCCGTCTCCCGGTCGCGGATCTCGCCAACCATGATGATGTCCGGGTCCTGGCGCAGGAACGAGCGGAGCGCGCTGGCAAACGTCACGCCCGCCTTGGGGTTGACGTGCACCTGGTTCACGCGGGGCAGCTGGTACTCGACCGGGTCCTCGACCGTCAGGATGTTCTTGTCCGTTGTGTTGATGCGGTGCAGCGTCGAGTACAGGGTTGTCGTCTTCCCGCTGCCGGTAGGCCCGCAGACCAGGATCATCCCGTACGGTTTGGTCACCATCTGCTGCCAGACGTCCAGCGTCACCGGCGCAAATCCGAGCTTGTTCAGCCCGAGCCTCGTGCTGGACTGGTCGAGGATACGCATCACGGCCTTCTCGCCGAAGACCGTCGGCAGCGTCGAGACGCGCAGATCGAATTCCTTGCTGTCCGCGGTAAGGTGGATCCGGCCGTCCTGCGGCACCCGGCGCTCGGCGATGTCGAGGTTGGCCATGATCTTGACGCGGGAGATGAGCCCGGCCTGGACGGCCTTCGGGGCATTCATGATGTCTCTGAGGATCCCATCCACGCGGTAGCGGATCTGGACGTGGCGCTTGTGCGGCTCGATGTGGATGTCGCTCGCGCCATCGCCGATGGCCTGGTTGATCATCAGGTTGACGAGCCGGACGACGGGAGCTTCCTCAACCATGGTCCGAAGCCGGTCGAGGCTCACCTCTTCGTTACGGTCGTCGCCGATTTCGAGTTCGACCCCGGCCG
>DATDEG010000049.1:0-4411 GCA_036523465.1 bacterium | reverse complement strand
ACGATCGTCAATGGCGAGATCGGCGTCCTTGCGGAGGGCCTGGACTTGGTGGACGAGCTCGCGCGCACGCCCTTCGAGGATGAGCTCAGGCGAAAGCGCCGTCTCCAAGATGGCGAACTCCCCCCGCTCTCCCTCCGCGGCGTAGCCCTTGGCCTCGTGCATCCGCGCTTCCACATCGTCGGCGGTAAGACGGACCGTCGCACCATCCACGACGAGCTCGATGCCCCCCGTCTGCTCCAGACTCCGCATCGCCGAGGGGGGGTCGAGCGCCCGCACCGCCTGTGCGACGAGCTGTACCTTCGAACCGAAACGGGGGCCGAGGACATCGAATCGCGGCTTCACCTCATAGTTGACGTACCGGCTCGGGTCGTCTGCGAAGCGTACCTGTTTCACGTTGAGCTCCTCGGCCAGGTGCGTTAGGAGATCGTCGCGGCCGCGCAGCTCCGGCTGGGAGGAGACGAGCAGCACGGCCGGCAAGGGCTGGCGGACCTTCAGCTTCGCGTGGCCGCGCGCCGCCCGGCCCAGCGCGACGAGCCGGCGGACGGCGGCCATCGCCTCCTCGAGGGACGCATCGACGCGCCCGCCGTCAGGCTCGGGGAAGTCGCAGAGGTGGACGCTGACCGGCAACCCGGGTTCCACGGCTCGAACCAGGTCCTGGTACATGCGCTCCGTGACGAACGGGATGAAGGGCGCCAGCGCGATCAGGAGGGTGCGCAGGGCGTGGTAGAGCGTGGCGTAGGCGGCGCGCTTGTCCGCGTCGTCCCCGCTCTTCCAGAACCGCCGCCGGCTGCGGCGCACGTACCAATTCGAGAGATCGTCCGCGAACGTCTCCACGGCGCGTGTCGCCGCCTGGGTGTCGTAGGCGTCGAGGGCGTCGCGGACGGAGGCCACCGTCCGCTGCAGCCGGGAGAGGAGCCAGCGATCGATCGGCGCCTGCGCGGGCACGGCGCGCACCGCCTCGGCCACGTCGAACGTCTCGAGGTTCGCGTAGGTCACGAAGAACGCGTACACGTTCCACAGCGGGATGAGGAACCGGCGCCGCACGTCGTCCAGCCCGTGGTAGCCGAAGTTCAGATTCTGCGCCGGGTTCTGGGCGCAGTACAGCCAGCGCATCACGTCGACCCCTGCGCGGTCGGCGGCCTCGTTGAACTCGATCGCGTTCCCCCAGGACTTGTGCATCTCCCGGCCGGTCTCGTCGCGCACGGAGGCGTAGCCCAGGCAGGTGCGGAAGGGTTCGCGCCCTTCGAGGACCGCGCTCATCACGAGCAGGGAGTAGAACCAGTTCCGGTACTGGCCCGGGAAGCTCTCCGTGATGAAGTGCGCCGGGTACCACCGCGCCCAATACTCAGGGGCGGTGCGGTAGTGCATCGTGCTGAACGTGACGATGCCGGCGTCCAGCCACGCGTTGCCGACGTCCGGGATCCGCGCGACGGCCGCGCCGCACTTCTCACAGCGGATCCGGACGGCGTCGACCCACGGCCGGTGGGGCGTGTGGCCATCGAACGCCTCCCAGCCCTCCACGGCCCGGTCGCGCAGTTCTTCGCGCGAGCCGATCACGTTGACCGTGCCGCACTGCGCACATGGATAGATCGGCAGGGCCAGTCCCCAGTAGCGTTTCTTGCTGATCATCCAGTCGCGCATGTTGCGCAGCCAGTCGAGCTCCCGGTCGCGCCCGAACTCGGGGATCCAGCGGATCCGGTTCGTGATATCCATGAGGGTCGGGCGAAGCGGATCCATGGCGATGAACCACTCGTCCACGAGACGGAAGACGAGCTCCGTCCCGCACCGCCAGCAGGTGGGGTACCGGTGGGTGTACGGCTCGACGGCGTAGAGCCGCCCGGTGCTCTTAAGGTGGTCGATGATCGGCTGCGCCGCCTCATCTGTGCGCAGACCGGTCAGCCAGGAGTATCCGGGAATGAAGACGCCGTTCTCATCGATCGGCGCGATCACCTCGAGATTGTGCTCTTTGCTGAGGGCGAAGTCCTCGGCGCCGCACCCTGGGGCGATGTGGACGATGCCGGTCCCCTCGGCGGAAGTGACCTCGTCCCAGGGGATGACGCGGTGGGCGAGTCCTCTCGCCGTCTCCAGGAGATCGTCAAACGGCCCCTCGTACGCCCAGCCGACCATCGCTGCGCCGGACAGGCGCTCGACGATGGTGTACGGCCCGCGCAGGACAGACAGCGCGCCTTCTTCAAGGTAGAGCTCGTCGCTGTCCTGACGGACGCGGACGTACGTGAGGCCGGGATGGACGGCCGCGGCGACGTTGCTCGTCAGCGTCCACGGCGTCGTCGTCCAGACGAGCAACGCCCCGGAGCGCCCCCGCAGCGGGAACCGGACGAAGACGCCGGGATGAGTGAGCTCCTGATAGCCTTCGGTGACGATCTCCTGCTCGCTGATGCCGGTGGCGCAGCGCGGGCACCAGGGCATGACGTCGTGCCCTTTGTAGACGAGCCCGCGCTCGTGGCAGCGCCGTAGGAATCCCCAGATCTGGTAGTTGTTCTCGTCGGAGAGGGTGAAGTACGAACCACCCAGCTCCTCCTCGCCCAGCCGGCCCGCGATCCTCTCTGCGCTCCGGCGGATCCGCCCGCCTCCGCGCGTGGGATAGTCGAGGGGATCTGCCGGGGCAGTCCGCACGGCTTCGGCGAGGCGGCTGAGGTCCGCGGGGTCGTTCCAGTCCATCCACATGCCCAGACGCATCGATTGCTGCGTCTGGACGGCGGCGTAGGTGAGGACGCGGTGCTTGCACAGGTTGACGAACCGCTCAATCCCGTAGCCCTCGATGTCGCGCTTCGTTGTGAACCCGAGATCCTTCTCGACCTCCACCTCGACCCACAACCCCTGGCAGTCGAAGCCGTTCTGGTACCGCTGGCGGAACCCGCGCATCGTCTTGTAGCGCTGGAACAGGTCCTTGTAGGTCCGGCCCCAGGCGTGATGCACACCCATCGGGTTGTTCGCCGTGATCGGACCATCGAGGAACGACCAGCGTTCCGGCGCGGACTCATTGCGGCGGAGGTAGCGCTCGAGGACGCGCTCCCGCTGCCACCAGGCGAATACCTCGCGCTCCAGCGCGGGAAAGTCTACTTTGGACGAGACCGGCGCAAACGTCGGCATCCTCACCTCAGAGCCCCATCACTCGACCCCACCCTAAGCGAGCATGAAAACGAAGCATCGTCCACCCCGACTGGGGCGGACGATGTCACTCCGCGGTACCACCCAGCTTCCGGCTCCCCGAAAGCTGCGGGAGACCGGCGCTCTTTCCGGAACGGAGGTCAAGACCTTCTCCTCGATTCCGTCCTCCTGATCACGGTGGAGGATCCGTCGGAGCCTACTGGGTCAGCGCCGTTCGGTCCGCACTCCGGGGTGATCTTCCGCCGCCGTTACTCGCCAGCTCTCACCACAGATCTGGCTCGCTGCAGAGAGAACAAGCGGCGGACGCGTCCCCGTCATCGCGATGTTGGCCCCATGATAACAAGCCATCCCTCCCTGCGCAACGACGGGGCGCCGCGGAGCGGTCGGTGACGCTCGATACTGTCAAGGAGGCGATTGTACGGTACGATGAGAGCATGGCGCGCGAGATCTACCTGGACAACGCGGCCACGACCGCGCCCGATCCTGCCGTCGTTAGCGCGATGACGCGCGCGCTGACGGAGGAGTACGGCAACCCCTCCTCCCTCCACGGCAAGGGCCTCCGCGCAGAGCGCCTGGTCACCGCGGCGCGCGGGCTGGTCGCGCAGACGCTGGCCGTCGGCCCCGAAGAGATCATCTTCACCTCCGGCGGCACCGAATCAAATGCCCTGGCGATCCGCGGGGTCGTCGCGCGGGCCCGCGGCCGGCACATCATCACGAGCGCGATCGAGCATTCGTCCGTCCTCACCCCGCTGCGCCGCCTGGCGGCGGAAGGGTATGAGGTCACGGAGCTGCCGGTGGATCGGAACGGCCGGGTTGCCGTCGACCACGTCGTGGCCGCGATGCGCCCGGACACGGTCCTGGTCTCGATCATGGCCGTGAACAACGAGATCGGGACGATCGAGCCGCTCCGGGAGATCGGCGCGGCCCTCCGGCGGCGATCCAGCGACGGCCGCCCGATCGCGTTTCATGTGGACGCCGTTCAGGCGTGGGGGAAGATTCCCCTGCGCCCGCGTGAGTGGTCGGTCGATCTCATGTCCCTGTCCGGTCACAAGGTCCACGGTCCGAAGGGCTGCGGTGTGCTGTACGTGCGCCGCGGGGTGGATCTGATGCCGCTGCTCGGAGGCGGCGAGCAGGAGCGCGGGCTCCGCCCGGGGACAGAGAACGTCCCGGGGATCGTGGGGCTGGGTGAGGCGGCGCGTTTGATCCTCGAGAGCGGTGAGGCCGCGGCCGCTCAGATGGCCGCGCTCCGCGATCGTCTCCGGTCCGGATTGTCGGGCATCCC
>DATDEG010000048.1:0-6524 GCA_036523465.1 bacterium | reverse complement strand
ATTCATGGGGAATTTCCAGCGCGGCTCAGGAGAGGTTTGACGTAATCACCGACCGCGGCGAGCACCGTGCGGGCGGCGGCGATGTCGGGACGGTCCTCCACCGAAGCTATTCCCTCAAGCGGCTTGTCTTCGGTCGGCGTCATGAACAGGACGGCGGCCCGGAGCGCGGCGCCGAGCTCCTGCGGGACGGCCTGGATCTCGCCGAGGATCACGCCGTATCCGGGTGGAAGGAACTCGGTCACGGCCCGGGCGGACGCCTCGGCCATGAGGTAGAGGTGGCGTTCCGCCGCGTTGCGGCCCGTCGACGTGGCGACGACGCGACGGCTTCCGTGCATGAGTTCCACGCGCGCCGTCACCGCCTGGCCCGAGGGTTCGAGCGAGACCTGCGCCACCTCGAGCTCTCCAGACCCGTCGTCGAACTCATCCGCCGGCGTGCTGGAATGTCCGCTGAGTCGCCGCGCGATCAGCAGGACTCTCGCCGCCGCGGCAGGGGAGGATCCTTTGATGAGGCAGCCGATTCCATCCGCCGCGCGGGCCACCGCCACGGGAGCGCTGTCGAATTCGAGCAGGACGGTGGAGACCGGGCCGAAGCCGGCAATCTCTGCCAGCGCGTCGAGGTTGCGAAGATAGTGCTCGGCGGCTTGTTCGCGGATCGCAGCGGATGCCATGCGTGATCGCTCCGTACAGCAGTCGGTATAGTCCGCGTACCCGCCGTGAAAGTTCCATAGACCTCCCTGACGAATGTCGTGAACATCAGGGGAAATCTCTCCCGAGCCTCTGCCACACGCGACCCCGGATCGTCGTCGTAGATGATATGGTGGGGATGCATGGATACTGAGCCCGTGGACACTGAAACCATCGACTCCGGCGTTGCAGACGTCGACACCGACACGGCGGATGTCGCCCCGCTGCGGCCGGTGAGGTCGAGGATGCTTCCCGCGCTCATCATCAGCGCGCTGCTCGGTGCGATGGCCGGGGGCGCCGTCGTGTACCTGGGGCTAATGAAGCCGTCGCCGCCAGGGGCCCCCGGAGTCAGCAGGAGCGCGCCGGCCGCTGCGCCGGCTCCTGCTTCGCGTGAGAAAGCGGCCGTCGCCGGGAGCGAATGGGCATCGGCGTTGTCCAACGCCAAGCAAGACATCGCCGCGGGACGGTTCCGCGAGGCACAGGAGGAGTATCTCTCGATCCTTCTCATCGAACCCGCGCATGAGGACGCGATGCGGGGGCTGGTTCGCGTCGTCGGCCTGATCGCGAGAGGCGATCGGGCCGTGTTGCGCCGGCAGGCGGAAGAGTATCGACGGGCGATCGCGCTGGGGATCGAGACGGAGGAGCATTACACCGCGCCGGCGATGGAGATCCTCGCCCGGGCGAGCCTGCAGGCCGCCGGCATCCGGGCCATGCCGGTCGGGGCGGAGGCGCCGCCTGCTTCATCCCCAGAGATCCGCGGCACTGCTCGCCCTCAGGCGACATCCCGACCCGCACCGAACCCGCCGCCCGCGCCTCCGCCGGCGAGGCGTGCCCAACCCGCGCCTACCCCGCCGCCGCAACGGCCACGAACACCGTCAGCCCCCGCCCCATCCGCGCCGCCGCAGACCACCGCACCGGCCGCGCCATCTGCGGTCCAGCCCGGCTCCCCGTCTCCTGCCTCCGTGAACGTCAACGAGCCGTTCGTCACGGTCGTTATCGGCCCATTCGGCTCCAGCGAACGGGCCTCAGCCGTCACCGGTGAGTTGACGATTTCCGGCTATGCGGCGCGTGTGCGGCGGCAGGGTGAGGGAAGCTACCTCATCACGCTCGGTCCGTACCGGAAATCAGAGGCCGAACGCGCGGCGGCATTTGTGAAGTCCCGATTCGGGGCGAACGTGCCCGTGGCCCTCAGTCCGACCCCGTGAGGCCGGCGTTCAGGAGGACGTGATCTCGAGAGTGGCCGGGGGCGACCGGTGGTCGGCCTGATCGATGGCGATGACGGTGATGGTCAGCCGCCCGGCGGGCAGCGGAACGAGCTGGCTGAGCGAGGTCCGCCACGTCCCGTCCGCTCCTGCGACTGTGAGGAACTCTCCGAGCGTCCCGTTGCCATCGAAACCTGCACCCCGGCCTTCGTAGTCGATCCGTCCCAAGACGCGGAATCCCGGACGAGACGTCCCGGTGAAGATCAGACGCGCGCCCGGATCGTCGAGCGACACGGACCGCCCCGGCGCGGCGATGGACGGCGGGGCGGGCGGGGCGGGCAGAAACGTCACCGGAACGCTGGCGGCGACCGTGTTCGTCCTACCTTCGCCCTGCAGCGTCACCTGGAGGGCTGCATTGAAGGCCGGTGGGACTCCCCGGACGACCATCGATCCGAAGTAGACGCCCTTGGTCGCCGACTCCTTCATCGGCCAGCTGCCCGGAACGCCCGCAATGGCGAAGCTCGCCGTTCCGCCTGGAGCGCCGGTGGCGACGACGGTCAGCACATCATCGGTCGTCAGCGCGGTCGCGGGGTTGATCGTCACGGATGAGATCGCTCCCGACGGAGGAGTAATCTGAAACGCCCAACTCACGCGAAGCGTGTTCTTGACCTTATCGCCCGCGGTAAGCTCGATCCGCACGGGGCCGGGGCGGAACGGGGTTTCGGGATTATACGTCACCGACGTATCCGAGATCGACGCCCGGGCCGTCACGTTTGCTCCGTTCACGAGCAGGCGCACGGACGCCGGGTTGACGCCCGACTCTCCGTCGATGAACTCGACGGCAATGTTGGGCCGGGCATTCGCCACCCGGGCACCAGGGAGCGGATAGCGGCTCGTAATCTGTGGCGGCCGCCCATCGATCGTCACCGTGCGGGGGCCCGCCGCGATGAGTTCCGTGCCACGGGCCGACAGGCTGGCGAAGAGTCCTGCGTTTCTCACCGCGTCTCCTGGCCGAACGACATAGGCGCCCGTGTACATTGTGATGAGACCTGTGTATCCGGCGCTGCGCACCTCGCGCATGCCGATATCGCTGGTCACTCCGAAGAGGTGGAAGGTCGCCGCCCCGCCGCCGGTTGCCCGCATCATGACGGTCACGCGGGTCCCCGGACCGAAGGGGTTCTGGCCGCTGTACGTCACGTTCTCGATGCGGACCGTGGGCGGAGAGACAGCCGCGCTTGTGATGGACGGTCCCGCGGCGAGGAGCAAGATTGACGCCGCCAAGGAGAGAATCAACCGAAAGCGGCTCATGGTAGCAGTTGTTCGAACCCTGCGCCGCGTTGTCCTGTGCCGCAGACCGCAACGACGGACATTCCGGAGTCTGATGCGCATACACCTCACCCACCCCTTGCCATCCTTGTCCGGAGGTGGTGGTTCCTCTGGCCGCTCGCCCTGCGTCTGCTGACCTGGCTGTTCCTGGCCCAGGCCTACGAGGCCTCGGTCTTTCAGGACGCCTCCCGGCAGATGGTTGCCGGCCAAGGCGTATATGCCCGGTTTGCCGGTTGGGTGACAGCCACGGGGGACGGATACTTCGCCGCTCCTCCAACGTACGCCTATATGCTGTGGGTCTCCGGCCGTCTCGCGGCGGTCTTCGGTGACCACTGGTGGCTCCACCAACTTCTGATCAAGACGTGGTTGTTGGCCGCGGATCTGGCCGTCATGGCGTATCTCCTCTATCGTCATCCCCGCGCCGCGCGATCATACTGGACGTTGTGGTTTGTGCCGATCGTCGCCATCGGCCAGCTCCAGCCGGACCTGTGGGTAGGCCTGCTCGTGCTTGCGGCCCTGGCGCTAGCCCGGCAAGGGCGCTGGATGTGGACGGGAGCGCTGCTCGGCGTGGGCGCCAGCCTCAAGCCGGTCCCCCTGATCATCGTGCCGTTTCTCATCATCTTCCTCTTCCGTGCCGGCAACCGCCGGGCCGGTGCGCCCCTGTCCATCGGCCTGCTCGCCGCCCTGGCCGCCGGGTGGCTCCCATATGTCCTGCTCTTTCCCGATGCCCGGGAGTTCATCGAAGTAATCCGGTTTCACGCCGCCCGACCGGTCGCCGGCCTGACCATTCCGTCCGGCATCCTCCTCATCGTAAACGCGGCCCTGACGCTCACCGAGCTGCATGGGATCCGCGCGCTCTCCGTCTCGGGCGCGTACGAAGCGGTGGTCCGGGCCGGGGCGGCGTATCCTGTGGTGACCGCGGGAGTGTTCGGGGCCTTGCTCGCGGGGGCCGCCGCCGGACGGCGATGGTCCCTCCCGCAGACGTTCGCCTTCCCGCTGCTCGCGTTTCTAGCCGCGAACAAAGTCGTGCACGAGCACTACATCCTGCAGGTGCTCCCGCTGTTGCTCGTGCGGGGTCAGGACCTGCGGGGCCTCGTGACAGCGTTCTCCGTATACCTGCTGGCTGCCGGAAGCCCCCTGCGCTTCTTCCCGGCAGAGCTCGGGCTCCCATCGACCATCGACGTCGTGCTACCTCCGCCGGCCGGTCTGATTGTCTCCTTGACCCTGGCCGTTGTCACGGGGATCGCCGCGGTGGCCTTCGGCATGCAGGTTCTCAGTTTGATGGCGTCGTTCTCGTGGAGAGCGCCACCACGATCGGGTTCCGACTAATCTGGACCGTTTATGCCACTCTTTGTGTAGGATTCGACTCGGAGCCTATTGCTGGTGCACGGCATTCGTCCTTACTTGAACTCCGGGTCGCAGGGAGCCTGGCGCGATGCGAGGCAGCGCGCCACCTTGCGCGTATTCGCGGGGAGGGGGATCCCGAGGACATGACCCTCCTTTGCACGGTCTTGGAAAACAATGTCGGTTCGATAGTATGGGAGCGGGGATTCAAGATGAGAGCGGAATGTGTGCAATCTGCGAACTGACAGCCAGGTGAAATGGGGTTATCTTACGAGTTTTAGGTCACATCTTCTCGGTTGGCGTCCGGCTCGCGATTGTGCAACGCGAGCTTGGCTTGGCTATGTGAAATGGTATGTGCGGCTACAGCCTAGAGTGTTGCTTGATGCTCGCGACCTGAACGGAGCACCAGACGGCCGGGGGTGGAATAGTATCTTGAAGGATGAAACCGACATCGAAAAGTCTTCAGGATACCTGCGGCGGGTGAAGGCCCTTCGACACTTTGATTATCAGAAGAATTGGGACTTAGCGAGAGCGATGAGTTTCATCCTGCAGCGTGGCGATAGGGAAGCCGCCGTTCTTGATGTCGGATGCGGCTGGTGGGGCGGGATGCTCCTTCCGAGTCTGGCTCGGCATGGGTACCGGAACCTCAATGGATGTGATGACCTGCTGCCGTTTACCGGACGGGTTGGGCCTATTTCATTCCACAAGCAGGATTTTCTCTCGACAGGCTTCCCCTCCAGTAGCTTCGAGTTTGTTACCTGCCTCTCCGTAATCGAGCACGGTGTGGACCAGCGTGGTTTCTTTCTGGAAGCCCAGAGGCTTCTACGGCCAAACGGCTATCTGGTCATCTCTACTGACTACTGGCATGATCGACTGTTCACTGCAGATGCGCGGGCATTTGGGAGAGCTTGGCGCACCTTCGACCGAGGGAGTGTTGGGAATTTGTTGGAACTTGCCCACGACAGCGGGTTCTCGCTTTTGGGCGAGCCGGATTTGATGGGCGCACGTAGAGTGGTGACTTGGCAAGGGTTATCATACACGTTCCTCTTCCTCTTGATGCAAAGGAGAGACAATGCGTCCCCCTAGTGGTGGGATCCCCTGGCGGTTCGTCTTATTCACGGGGATTGTTCTCACCATGGTCACGCATGGCTTCTTGTTGGCGACTCCATTCATCGACAGGACTTTTGATGCGGAGGCACACCTTTTCTTCGCGTCACACTACTATCAAGGTTGGTTCGACCCTTGGGAGCCGCGATGGTACGGAGGTTTCTTTGTCTTCAGCTACCCACCCCTCGTTCATCAGTTGGTTGCGCTCTTGGGACACATTGTCGACTTGGAGTCTTCATACAAACTCATTCAAGCGATTGTGGCCATTGCTGTGCCCGCAAGTATCTTCGTTCTCGCAAGAGAGTTGGTCGATGAAACCGTCGGTGCGTACGCAGCTTTTGCTGCCGTCATTCTCTCAGGCACATATCTTCTTCTCTACTCGTTTGGGCAACTCGCAAATGTTGCCGCTGTACCGCTCATCGTGACGGCGACTACGTTCTTCTCACTACATCTGCGCGAGGGCCGGCCCGTCGATCTACTGGCAAGCGCTGGGTTTGGGAGTGCAGCTGTCCTCACTACCACGACGAGTGTGCTCATTTTGCCAGCGTTGCTGTCCGCGGTTTTCTTGCAGAGGGCTTTCCAGGATTGGAGCGCTTGGCGTCACCTACTGCGGCGTGCACTTTGTGCGACACTGGCAACACTAGCCGTGACAATCGCCGCATCTTCTCCATTCTGGTGGTGGTTGATCTCTGAGGCCAAGCCTATTGCACCCATCCCTCATTTCACCCGCACGAACATCTTCTCTAACGCAACGTCGTCCGAACTCCTCTTTTGGAACATGTATGGCGGAGAGCTGCTTATACTGCCATTCATCGTCTTGCGGGGTGCCTTGTTCCAGCGATCGATAAGCGTGCTGAGTGC
>DATDEG010000047.1:0-5451 GCA_036523465.1 bacterium | reverse complement strand
TCCGGATCCCCGTGGCCAGCATGTCGATGCGCGCCTTGATCGGCATGGTCCAGGCATTGGTGATGCCGGGAAGCCGGACCGCGGAGTCCATTGCTGCCACCAACCGGTCGGAGGTCATCCCCGCCCGCCACTCGGCCTCCGGCTTGAGCGTGATGGTGGTCTCGAACATGTCGAGCCCGGCGGGATCGGTCGCCGTCGTGGCTCGGCCCGCCTTCCCCCACACGTGATCCACCTCGGGGAAGCCCTTGAGAATGCCGTCCTGAGTCCGGAGGATCTCGCGCGCACGGGCCACGCTCAGCCCGGGCAGCGTCACCGGCATGAAAAGGATGGAGCCCTCGCCCAGCGGCGGCATGAATTCGCTGCCGGTCCGGGCCCAGGGGATCCAGGTGAGGACCAGCACGAGAGCGGCCGCTCCAACCACGCCCCACCGGCGGCGCAGCACCGCCCGCATGACCGGCCGGTATATCCAGAGGAGCATCCGGTTCACCGGGTTGGCCTGCTCCCGGTACACGCGCCCGCGGATGAACAGCCCCATCGCCACCGGTACCAGCGTCACCGACAGCAGGCTCGCGGCCGCCATTGCAAAGGTCTTGGTAAACGCGAGCGGTTTGAAGAGCCGCCCCTCCTGCCCTTCCAGGGTGAAGACCGGGAGGAAGGACACCGTGATGATCAGCAGCGAGAAGAAGAGCGCGGGGCCGACTTCCTTGGACGACACCTTGACCAGCTCCCAGCGCTCGCGCGAGGTGAGCACGGACCCGTCCAGGCGACGGGCCGCCTTCCCGCCGGGGTCCGGCGGGGACTTGGCGTCGATCGCGCGCTCGAGGTGCTTGTGCATGTTCTCGATCATCACGATCGCCCCATCGATCATCGCACCGATCGCGATCGCGATGCCGCCGAGGGACATGATGTCGGCCCCCACGCCGACCCGGCGCATTGCGATGAACGCCATGAGGATGCCGATGGGCAGCGTGAGGATCGCGACCAGCGCCGAGCGGGCATGCAGCAGGAACACGACGCACACGAGGGCGACGACGACGCTCTCCTCCAGGAGTTTGCCCCGGAGATTCTCGATGGCCCGTTGGATCAGATCGCTTCGGTCGTACACCGGCGTGACGACGACGCCCGGCGGGAGTCCCGCCTTGACCTGCTCCAGCTTCGCCTTGACGGCCTGGATCGTCTTGAGGGCGTTTTCGCCGAACCGCATCACCACGATGCCGCCGACGGCGTCGCCCCGGCCGTCGAGCTCGGCGATGCCACGACGCACTGCCGGACCGATGCTCACGCGGCCCAATTCCGCCACCCGAACCGGGGTGCCGTTCGCGGTGGCGCCCACTACGACGTTCTCGATGTCGGTCGTCGACTTGAGGTATCCCAGTCCACGGACCATGTACTCGCGCTCCGAGAGCTCCATGACCATCGCGCCGACGTCGGAGTTGGCGTTCTGGATCGCGGACATCACCGCAGTGATCGGAACGCCGTAGCCCTGCAGCCTGGCTGGATCGAGGTCGATCTGATACTGCTTCTCGTAGCCGCCGAGGGACGCCACCTCCGACACGCCGGGAACCGCGGTGAGGGCGTAGCGCAGGTACCAGTCCTGCACCCCCCGAAGCTGAGCGAGGCTCATGCGCCCAGTGGTGTCTTCGAGCGCGTACTGGTAGACCCATCCCAGGCCGGTAGCATCGGGACCGAGCGAGGGCGTCACGGTCGCCGGCAGCTTGCCCTTGATGCCGCTCAGGTACTCCAGCACCCGGGTCCGGGCCCAGTAAAGGTCGGTGCCATCCTCGAAAATCACGTAGACGAACGAGACTCCGAAGAAGGAATAGCCCCGCACGGTCCTGGCGCCGGGGACCTTGAGCATCTCAGCCGCGATGGGATAGGTGACCTGGTCCTCCACGATCCGCGGCGCCTGCTCGTTGTAATCCGCCTGGACGATGACCTGGACGTCGCTCAGGTCGGGCAGTGCCTCGAGCGGGGTGCGCTCCACTGCCCAGATGCCGCCGGCGATCGCCCCGGCGGTGAACAGCAGCACGATCAGCAGGTTGCTCACCGACCAGTCGATGACCCGCTTCAGCATCGTGCCTACTCCTTGCCCGGCGCGGGTGAGCGGATCTTTTCGCGCGTGGCCCCCGTCTCCGTTGTGGCTGCGGGGCCCGGGATTTCCTCCTGCACGTCCATCCCGGGCATGTTCGCCATGTCGCCCAGCGCCGAACCCAGGTTCGACTCGGCATCGACCAGGAACGTGGCGGATGCGACCACAGTCTCCCCCGCCGCGATCCCCTTCAGCACTTCTACCCGGTCGTCGGTCGCCACGCCGAGAATCACCTCACGGGGGGCGAGCGCGCCATCGGCACCGCGCACGAATACCAGATCGCGCTTGCCCGTCGAGAGGACGGCGGATCGAGGCACGCTGATGACGGGAGACGTCGGCGCGTTGAAGCGGAAGGTGGCGTACATCCCGGGTTTGAGACGGAGGTCCGAATTCGCCAGGACGACGCGGACGCGGGCCGTCCGGGTCTCGGGATCGAGGGTCGGGTAGATATAGGTGATTCGCCCTGCCCGGACCTCGCCCGGGAGCGCCTGGAACTCGGCCGTCACCTGCTGACCGAGCCGGACAGCCGGCAAGTCCTGCTCGAACACCTGCCCCTCCAGCCACACGATGCCGAGGTCGGCGATCTTGTAGACCGGCTCCCCCGCCATGATCCGTTGCCCCGGGAGCACGGCCTTCTCGATCACCACCCCATTCACCGGCGAGCGCAGGGTGACGTTCTTGCGGATCTCGCCGGTACGCTCGAGCCGCTCCACCTCGGCCGGCGGGACGTTCCAGTAGAGCAGGCGCCGGCGGGCGGATTCCAGGAGGCCCTCTGCCCCGCGCACCGCGTCCGGCGTTCCGCCCGCCACTTCCTCCCGGAGCCGCTTGGCGAGGACGAGCTCTTGGGCGGTAGACACCACCATCGGCGAGTAGATGCTGAGCAGGGCGTCACCGCGCCGCACCGCCTGGCCGGTGAAGTTCACATACAGCCGATCCACCAGCCCGTCGATTAGAGGGACGATGGTCTCGACCCGGGTCTCGTCGTAGGTCACGAGCCCGACCGTCCGGACGTTGCGCGCGAGTGGAGCGAGCGCCGCCTGCGCGAAGACGACCCCGATCTTCTTCTCGTTTGCCGCCGAGAGCCTGACGTCGCGCGCGGTGTCCCCTGCCGGGGCCGCCCCGTGCGCATGCCCCGCCCGGGCCGCCCCCGCCGCGGGCTTTCGGGTCAAGAGGTACGACCCGGCGCCCGCGGCGACCAGCAGGAGACCGAACAGGCCGAGCCTGCGCCAGCGCCGTCCGGCTCGCCCGGAGGACGTTCCGAAGGGGGTGTCCTTCTCCGGCAGGGTGCCCGCCGCGGTCGTATTGTTCGCGGTAATCACTGGTAGCCTCCCTGGGTGACCTGCCGTCCTGCGGTGTTGGGGTCGAACAGCTCGTGCCCAACCAGCATTTCCAGCTCCGCCAGCGCCTTCCCCTCCTCGGCCTCGAGCTGATAGAGGTCCTGGCGGTACTTGTTCACCGTCATTCGGGCATCGAGCAGCGTCATAAAGTCCACGCCGCCGACGCGGTACGCGGCGGTGGCCGAGACGGCGGTCGCGTCGGACTGCGGCAGCACGGTCGTCCGGTAGAGCGTACCTAGGTTGCGGACGCGGTCCACCTCGGCGTAGAGCTCGCCGAGTCGACCGCGGGTCTCGGCCCGCATCGCCTGGAGATCAGCGGCGGCCATGAGCTGCATCGCCTCGGTCTCCCGGCGCATTTGGAGCTGACGGCTGCCGGCGAAGATCGGGACGGTGAAACCCAGCATGATGCTGATCATCCGATCCGTCCCCGCCTCCATCGGACGCTGACCGTAGGTAATGCCTACCTGGAGATCGGGCCAGATCTCCCGGCGCGCCAGGCGAGCGCCGGCGCGGGCAGCCTGGAGGTCCTGCTCGCCCGCCTTGAGCATGGGGCGGTTGGCGAGTGCGAGCCGCTCGAGTGAATCCAGAGACGGGAGGTCGGCCGGAAACCGCGGCAGCTCCGGCGAGGGAACCTCGACATTCTGGCTCCGGTCGAGGAGCGCATTCAGGCGCGCCACCATCGACGCGCGCATCGCGTGCATCCGGGTGATCTCCTCGGTCATGCGGGCCAGCTCGACCTGGGCCCGGAGCACGTCAGGCTGGCGTCCTTGCCCCACCGCGTACATCGTCTCCGCTGTCTTGGCGATATCGCGCAGCAGCCGCTGAGTCTCAACCGCGACGGCGAGCGACTGGTCGGTCTGGTACAGGTCGTAAAACGCCATGGCCGCGCGGCTCCGGAGTTCCCAGCGCAGGTCCTCGGACCGCTCGCGGGTGGCACCGGCCTGGGCCTTGGCGACGCGCCCGGCGAGGCCCAGCTTCCCGGCTATCGGAACCATCTGCATGAGCTGCACCTGGTTCATTCCCAGCGGGTCTTGCAGCCCGAAGCTCGGAAAGTTGCGGTTCATAAGACCGAACTGCAGCTGCGGATCCGGCGGCCGGCGTGCGGGGGCTATCCGTGCTTCGGCCGCTCGAGTGAGCTGCTGGGCGGCCTCCAGGCGGGGACTCGCAGCTTCGACCGAGCGATAAAGCTCGCCTAAACGGAGCCGCGGCTCGCGCAGGGACGGCTCCGCTTGGGCCGAGGCCACCGATCCCAGGCAAGCCAGAAGGACCGCAGCGGCCCCGGCAGCATTTGTCCAAGTACCGATCCAACACTCAAATACGGGCTTCCGCCTGGTGATCATCAGATCGTCTGCCGGGGCCATGTTGATCTTCGAGTCCGCACCATCTTACAGATTGAGAGTACGAGAGAGGGAGGAATCGGGTGTGAATCGAACGTGAAGCAAACTTCACACTTGATCGGAACTTGCGCAAACTAGCGGGCGCTTACTCCTGCTGGTCCGCTTTCGGAAAGCCGTGACCCATCCGCCCGGGGTCTTGTTCGGTATGAAGACTCTTTCACAGCGGCTTCAGACTCAGTTCGGGGCCGGTGTGCCAGGTTGATTAGGGAGGCCGACCTGAGGCGTTGGGTGACCCCGGGAGGAGATATGCGAGTCCGCGAGCTGATGCAGAAGGACGTCAAGACGGTAGATCCTGAGGCCGCCGTGAACGACGTGGTGGTAAGCCTGAGCGATTCTCACATTTCTGCCCTCGCCGTGGTGGACGGGACGGGCCGAATGGTGGGGGTCATTTCCAGCACCGATATCCTGACCTCCGAAGCCGAGGCCCAGGACGCGGTGGAGCGAGAGGCGCTGTTCGAGCAGATGACGGTCCGGGATATCATGACCCGGCGTCCGCTGACTGTCTCGCCCGATGCAGACGTTAGAGAAGCCGCGCAGCAGATGCTCTACGCCGACATTCACCGGCTTTTCGTCACCAGCGATGAGCAAGTGGTCGGCGTGATCTCCACGACCGACATCATGCGCGCGG
>DATDEG010000046.1:0-1759 GCA_036523465.1 bacterium | reverse complement strand
CGGGCCGCTGCGATCATCTGTTTCCTCCTGGCTTCAAGCACCTAGAAGGAGCTTACTCGCGACGACCCGCTCTCATAGTCTCTCCGTGTTGATCTCGTCCCGTGAGCTCCGTCCGCATCAACCCGGAGGCGCGGAGGCACGAAGTTCTTGTGGTTCGGTTTCCAGTGACGCCGCCCTGCCTCCGGCGGATCAAGAATGGGATCTGAAACGCCCCCAGCATGATGAGGGGTCTCGCGCCGACTTGTCGTTACCTCCGCGTCTTCGCGCCTCCGTGTTGTTCTCGTCCCGTGAGCTCCGTCCGCTCCGTCTCCGTGCCCTCCGTCCCCTCCGTCCCCTCCGTCCCCGTGCCCTCCGCCCCCTCCGCCAGCCTCACGTATGAAGCTCACGGCCCGCGCCCATGCCAAGGTGAATCTCGACCTCCGGGTGCTCGGCACGCGCGCGGACGGCTTCCACGAGCTGCGCACGGTCTTCCAGACCATCGAGCTTCACGACACCCTCACACTGGCGGATCGACCAGGTCCGTTCGCGGTGAAATGCCGCATGCCGGGTGTGCCGCTCGATGACAGCAACCTGATCTGGCGCGCCGCGGCGGCGCTCTGGAAGGCGCTGGGCCGCGCCGGCGAACCGCGCGATGCGGTGGTCGCGCTCGACAAGACGATTCCGATGCAGGCGGGGCTGGGCGGTGGAAGCGCCGATGCCGCCGCGGCGCTGGTCGGCCTCGCGCGCTTGTGGGGCGGCGTGCCCGTCACGCTTCTCCGTGACGTGGCGTCGGGCATTGGCGCCGACGTCGCGTTCTTTCTTTCAGGCGGCACCGCGCTGGGGCTGGGGCGTGGCGAAGAAATCTATCCGCTGGTCGATCTGCCGCCGCACTGGATCGTCATCGTGCGTCCACCGTTCGGCGTGTCGACCGCAGAGGCCTACGCGTGGTACGACGACGATCGAACCGCCGGGCTGAAGGAAGCGCGCGAGCTCCAGATTCTGCCGGTTCCGTGGCCGACGCGCGCGGCGCAGATGATCAACGACCTCGAACCTCCCGTCGTACGCCGCCATCCCGAAATTACGGCGATCAAGGTATCGCTGCGAGAGGCCGGCGCGGTGGCCTCGGCGATGTCCGGCAGCGGATCGGCAGTTTTCGGCCTGTTTCGCGGCCGAGCTGCCGCGACGCGCTGCATCAGGCCGTTGTCGAAAAGCGGCAACAGGGCAATACTGACCCGCACGCTGACGCGGGCGGAATACGAACGCCGGTCGCGTCCCGTTGCCAAGAGGCCGTAAAACCGGCTAGACTTGACCTTTTGCGGACACGTCGGGCGGACGCGCCTTCAGCGGTGTTCCTGTCCAGCGGCAGATCGGCGGCGGCGGTAGACATTTCCAGGCGCGGTAGGCGCTGGCCAGGCCGCGATGGGGCGTGGCCAAGCGGTAAGGCGCGGGACTTTGGCTCCCGTATTCGGAGGTTCGAATCCTCCCGCCCCAACCACATCGTGGATCGTAATGTGCGGGTTTCTCCGGACGTGGCAACCAGTCCGGCGCGTGCGGCTTCAGTGGCATCCGGCTCGAGCCGGACGGTGGGCGGATCTCTCGCCGGACCTGGGACGATGAATGGCGGCCAGTTGAAACTGTTTTCCGGGAGCGCCCACCCCGCGCTCGCACAGGAGATAGCGGATTTCCTGGGCGTGTCGATGGGACATGCCCGGCTGCAGCGGTTTCCCGATACGGAATGCTCGTTCCAGATCGACGAGAACATCCGCGGCACCGATGTGTT
>DATDEG010000045.1:0-4553 GCA_036523465.1 bacterium | reverse complement strand
CATGAGGACGACGCCGAACGCCCCGAGCGTCATCAACGCGTAGGCGATGAGGTAGAATGCGACCGCGCCTGCGCCCTGCGGCGAGCCGACGGCGACGCCGATGAGCATGAACCCCGCGTGGGCGATGCTGGAGTAGGCGAGCAGTCGCTTGAGGCTCGTCTGCAGCAGCGCCGTAAAGTTGCCCAGCACCATGGTGAGCACGCTCAGAGCGCCGATGACCGCCATCCATTCCTCCCGGGAGGCGACGACGATCGCCGGGACGACGCGCAGCAGCGCGGCGAACGCGCCGACCTTGGCGATGACGGCCATGTAGGCGGTCACCGGCAGCGGGGCGCCTTCGTAGACGTCCGGTGCCCAGGCGTGGAACGGGACGATCGCGGCCTTGAAACCCAACCCCACGAGCAGCAGGGCGCCGCCGGTGTGCAGCAGCACGGAGGGCTGGGCCGAGGCGACGGCGCCGAGCGCGGTGCTTCCGGATGCGCCGAAGATCAGCGCCATCCCGTACAGGAAGAATGCGGTGCTGAAGGCGCCGAGGAGGAAGTACTTCATCCCCGCCTCCTGCGAGCGGAGATCATCACGGGCGAACGCGGCGAGGACGTACAACGGGATGGAGAGGGTCTCCAGCCCGAGGAACACCATGATGAGATCACGCGAGGCGGCCATGACCATCGCGCCGAGCGCGGCGATCAGGACGAGCGCGTAGAACTCTCCCGCGGCGAGGGCCGTGCGCTCGATGTACCCTCCGCCGAGCGCCGCGGCGGCGAGCGCGGCGAGCAGCGCGGTGGTCTGGAGGACGACGGTGAGCCCGTCGCGTACGTACATCGCGCCCACGCCCTCACCTGCGGGGCCGATGGCGAGCACGAGCCACAGCGCTGGGGCCAGGACGAGGACGGCGATGCGGCGCGCGGCGCGCGGGCGGCCGCCGGCCGTCCCCCAGAGCATCAGCAGGATTGCCCCCGCGGCGACGGTGATCTCGGGCCAGAGCAGGCGGAGGTTCAACGCCGGAAGCGTCATCGCGTCGTCTCGGACTCCTGCGCCTCGAGCGCCGCCCTGTGCCCCGCCGCTTCCACCCGCTCGATGATGGCCTGGATCGATGCCTCGCTCCGCCGCAGCAACGCGTTTGGATAGAGGCCGATCCAGAAGATGAGCGCGATGAGCGGGACGAAGACAAGCAGCTCACGGGGTCCGATCTCCCTGACCCGCTCCGGATGAGCGACCGCTACGGGACCGTGCATGACGCGCTGATACATCCACAGTAGGTAGATGGCGGACAGGACGACGCCGCCGACCGCCCACGCGGCGTAGGCGGGGTTCGAGCGGAACGCCCCGAGCAGGATGAGGAACTCACCGACGAATCCATTCGTGCCCGGCAGCCCCATCGAGGACAGCATGACGATCGTGGCGACGACGGCAAAGCGCGGCATCAACGCCGCCACGCCGCCGTAGTCCTCGAGGGCCCGCGTGTGCGTACGGTCGTAAAGAACGCCCACGAGCAGGAAGAGCCCCCCGGTGCTGATCCCGTGGTTGACCATCTGGAGCACGCTGCCCTGGAGGCCTTCGGCCGTGAGGGCGAACACGCCCAATGTGACGAAGCCGAGGTGGCTCACGCTGCTCATCGCCACGAGCCGTTTCATGTCGCGCTGCGCCCAGGAGACGATCCCGCCGTACAGGATGCCGATCACCCCGAGGGTGACCATGAGCGGGGCAAACAGGCGGGCGGCGTCCGGGAAGAGCGGCAGGAGGAACCGGAGGAACCCGTACGTGCCCATCTTCAGCAGCACGGCGGCCAGCAGCACGCTGCCGGCGGTCGGGGCCTCGACGTGCGCGTCCGGCAGCCACGTGTGCAGCGGCCAGAGCGGCACTTTGATGGCGAAGGCGAGCGCGAACGCGGCGAACAGCCAGCCCTGCAGCGGCATGGGGACGTCGAGGGCCCGGAGCGCGACGAGGTCGAAGGTCCGGGCGGGCAGGACCGTCCCGCTGTACACGAAGAGCGCGATGATCGCGACCAGCATCAAGGCGCTCCCGGCCATCGTATAGAGGATGAATTTCACGGCGGCATAGGCGCGGCGGGGTCCGCCCCACAGTCCGATGATGAAGTACATCGGGATGAGGACGGCGTCCCAGAACACGTAGAACAAAACCAGGTCGAGGCTGAGGAATGTGCCGAACAGCGCCGTCTCCAGGACCAGCATACTGATCGTGAATTCCTTCACCCGTTCGGTGACCGAGCCCCACGATGACAGGAGGCCCAGCGGCAGCATCACCGCGGTGAGGAGGACGAGCGGCAGCGCGATCCCATCCATGCCGAGGTGGTAGCCGATTCCGGATGCGGGGATCCAGGGCGCGTGCTCCTCGAACTGCATCGCCGCCGTGCCGGCTTCGAACCGCACGGCGAGGATGACGGCGAGGGCCAGCGCCGCGAGCGCCACGACGAGGCCGGCCCACTGGATGACGCCCACACGCCGCCGGTCGATTACCGCGACCACCGCCGCGCCGACCACCGGAAGGAAGATGAGGACGGAGAGCACCGGAAGCTTCATCGCAGGAGCCAGTAGCCCAGGAGCAAGATGGTCCCGGCGAGGAACACCGCCGCGTACTGGCGGACGTACCCGGTCTGCAGGCGTCGCGCGGCGCCGCCGGCGCGTCCGGCCAGGCCGGCCACAGCGTTCACGGCCCCATCGATGACCTGCACCTCGACCACGTCGGCCAGCGCGCGCCCAAGCCACCGCGCGGTCCCGGAGATGACCTGGTCATAGAGCGGCTGCAGCCCCCAGTGCCGTTCGAAGAACACGCCGATCGCGCCTAGACGGATCTCCCGCCGCCCGCGGTAGGCGAGGTATCCGAGGCCGATGCCGAGCAATCCGACGGCGATGGTGAAGACCGTCAGGGCCGCCGAGGCCGTGCCCTCGCGCCCCTCGAGCGCAAAGAATCCCGCAAGCCAGCGCAGGAGCGGAGCGCCCGCGGCCCGGGCCCCCAACGCGCCTCCGAAGACGGACAGCAGGGCAAGAATCCCCATCGGCCAGGCCATCGACGGCAGCGCCTCGTGCGGGTGCGCCCCGCGGGGATGCTCGGCGGAGGGCGGCGCGAAGGTCAGCATGGCCGCGCGCGTGATGTAGACCGCCGTGACGAACGAGGTGGCCAGTCCGGCGACCCAGATGAGAAGGAGCGGCCCTCCCCCTCCGTGCTCGAAGGCGCGCTCGAGGATCAACTCCTTGCTGAAGTAGCCGGAGAGGAATGGAAAACCGGTCAGGGCGAGGGCGCCGAGGACGAAGCCGGTCGCCGTCCAGCGCAGCGGCCGGGCCAGGGCGCCCAGACGGCGCATGTCGATCTGACCGCCCATCGCGTGCATCACGGACCCCGCGGCGAGGAAGAGCAGGGCCTTGAAGAATGCGTGGGTCGTGAGGTGAAACATCCCGGCATCGGGGGCGAGCACGCCCATGCCGACGAACATGTAGCCGAGCTGGCTGATCGTGGAGTAAGCGAGCACGCGCTTGAGATCCCATTGCACGAGGGCGATCGTAGCGGCAAACAGCGCCGTGAGCGCGCCGGTGGCCGCGATGACCGTGAGCGTGGGCCCCGCGTGCGCGAAGAGCGGATAGAGACGGCCGACCATGTACACGCCCGCCGTAACCATCGTCGCGGCATGGATGAGCGCGGAGACCGGCGTGGGTCCCTCCATCGCGTCAGGAAGCCAGGTATAGAGCGGCAGTTGCGCGGACTTTCCGGTCGCCCCCGCAAACAGCAGCAACGTGATGACCGTGAGCACCGCCGGCGCGAGGCGGGATCCCGCTTCGATGAGACCGCGGAACTCCAGCGTCCCGGCTCCCAGGGCCAGCGCGATCATCCCGAGCAGGAAGGCCGCGTCACCGATCCGGTTGACGACGAACGCCTTCCGTCCCGCGTTCGCGGCGGCCGGACGATCGAACCAGAAGCCGATGAGCAGGTAGCTGCACAGCCCGACCAGCTCCCACCCCACGAACAACGTGAGGAGCGATCCCCCCAGCACGAGCAGCAGCATCGATGCCATGAAGAGGTTCAGGTAGGCGAAATAACGGCTGTAGGCGGCGTCCTCGGCCATGTAGCCGACCGAGTAGACATGGATGAGGAATCCCACGCCGCTGACGGCGAGGATCATCACCGTGGAGAGCCGGTCCACGAGCAGACTGAACGGGACGGTGAACCCGCCCGCGGTGATCCACGGATAGAGCGACACTGCCCAGCCGTCCCCGGCCACCTCGGGCCGGCGTGCGGCGGCGATGGCCAGGAGGAAGCTCACCGCGACGGTCCCGCAGCCGATGAGGGCCACGGCCCGGCGGGGGATCCGCCCGCCGAGCATCCCGTTGATGAGCCACCCGGCAAGCGGGAAGGCGATGATGAGAACGGGAACCGCGCTACCCACGGAGCAGATCGACGTCGTCGATGTCCACGGTGTCGCGCGTGCGGAAGATGGCGATGATGATGGCCAGCCCCACGACGACTTCCACCGCGGCGATGACCATGACGAAGAACACCGTGACCTGCCCCTCGATCCGCCCCAGTTGCCGCGCGAAGGC
>DATDEG010000044.1:0-3934 GCA_036523465.1 bacterium | reverse complement strand
AATCAGGTTGAAGTCTCAACCTAACGTCGAACTCTTCTACGGAGCGCCGATGTGCTCGATATGGTCATCCTGGGTCTCGTCCAGGGCCTGACCGAGTTCCTGCCGGTCAGCAGCACCGCACACCTCCTCTTCACCGAGGCGTTCCTCGGGATCACGCGGCCGGGCATCCTCCTCGAGGCAATCCTCCACCTCGGAACGGCGCTCGCCGCACTTATCCTGTTCTGGCCTGACGTCCGGCGACTGTTCGTCGGTTGGTGGGCGTCACTGACGCGCCGCGCCGAACCGAGCGATGCGCGCGGCTATGGCCGCCTCGCCTGGCTCATCATCCTCATCACGGCTATCACGGCAGCAGTGGGCCTCGCCCTCGCCGGCCCGTTCGAGCGCATGTTTGGATCGCTGCGGGGAACAGCGGTACAGCTCATCGTCACGGGATTGATCCTCCTCGCGGCGCAGGGCCGCGAGCGCCGGAATATGACGGAGACCACCGTCGGTGACGCCGTCGCCATCGGCATCGCGCAAGTTGTGTCCATCATCCCAGGGATCTCCCGGTCGGGCACGACGATCACGACGGGACTGTGGCTGGGGTTGCGGCGGGACGACGCGGCCCGCCTGTCATTTCTGGCGGCCATCCCCGCGGTGGCCGGCGCGGGGCTGTTTGGCCTGAAGGATCTGCGGCTTGGCGAATCGATCGGATTCACGGGAGGGCAGTTGTTCGTGGGCTTTGTCGTATCCCTGCTGTCGGGGGCACTGGCCATCCGCTGGCTGCTGGGGATCGTCCGTCGCGGGCATCTGCGGTGGTTCGCGGCGTACTGCATCATCGCGGGCGGCGCAGTGCTCATCATCCTGGGGAGGTAGCCCGTGGCGCGCAAGAAGCGGACCTCATCTCGCAGGCAGGGGGTGGGCGCGCTGTTGCTGGTGACGGCGCTCGTGCTGGCGCTGTCCTTCCTTCCCAGCGCCCGCGGTCTGCCTGTCCTCCTCGGCCGGTGGCAGGCCATCGCCCTGGGCGAGGCGTCGCTTCTCATCCCCATCATCATGTTCCTCGGCGGCGCTGCATTGGTCATCGCCGGTGACCGGGCCCGGTTCTCGCGGCGTGTTGCGGGCGTGGGGATCGCCGTGCTCGCCGGTCTCGCCGCCTACCACGCGCAGGCGCCCCGCGGGACCGAGTTCGCCGTGGCGTTGAAGGGAAAGGGTGCAGGGGTCCTTGGGGCGGCGGTGGTCTGGTCGCTGAGGACGTTCATCGGTGAGTTCGGGACTTGGGTTCTCATCGCCGCCGCCGCGGTCACCGCCATCGTCCTGTGGACCGGTGTCTCCTTTGGGACGCTTGCCCAGGGCGTCTGGCATGTGCTGACATCTATGGGCCGGGTGATCGCCGCGGGTGGCGTCCTTCTCCTGCGCGCCGGTGCGCGCGGTGCGGTGAGACTCGCGCGCCGCATGCCCAGTGTCGCGCAGGCAATGCAGACGGCTGCGCGGAGCGGACTGGAATGGGTCCGTGCGCACGGGGCCACGCTGTTCCCGGTCCCGCGGAGGCCGCAGCCTATGCCGGTCTCCGGACCTCTGCCCGGGATCGCGGGACGGTCCAAAGCGATCGAGCCTCTACGCACGCCGGCCGCGGACACCAGACTCCCGGTCACGCCCGGGCCGGTGCCGCCCCCTTCATCGCTGGCCACCGTGCCGCATGGTGAGGAGATCGCGGAACGCTCGTCTCGCAACGGGGTCGCCAAAGCGGCGCCGCAGCCGTCTGAGGCAGCGGCAGGAAAGCACCAACAGGAATCGCTGGCGTTGGAGGTTCCCTCCGGAGGCTACCAGCTGCCGCCCCTTTCGCTGCTCACCGATCTTCCGACCCGCACGAAGGGGAAGACGGAGCCGGCCGAGGTAGCGCTGCACCTGGAGCAGACGCTGGCCAGCTTCGGCGTCGAGGCGAAGGTGATCCGCTGGGAGCAGGGACCTGTCGTGACGCGGTTCGAGGTGCAGCCCGCGCCCGGCGTGCGCGTTCAGAAGATCAGCAGCCTGACCAACGACATTGCGCTGGCGCTGGCCGCCCCCAGCGTGCGGATCGAGGCGCCGATCCCCGGCAAGTCGGCCGTCGGCATCGAGCTGCCCAACCAGAAGACGAGCCTCGTGCACATCAAGGAGATCCTCGAGGCCGACGAGTACCGGCGCACGTCCACGCCGCTGACGGTTGCTCTGGGAAAGGACATCGCCGGTCATCCGATCCTCGGTGATCTCGCCGAGATGCCCCATGTACTCATCGCCGGCGCCACCGGCTCCGGCAAATCGGTCATGCTGAACGCGATCATCGCCGGGCTGTTGTTCCGCTGCACCCCGCTGGACGTCCGGCTGCTGATGATCGACCCGAAGCGCGTGGAGTTCACGAACTACAACAACATCCCGCATCTCCTCATCCCGGTGGTGACGAATCCGCGGGCGGCGGCGGGGGCGTTGAAGGAGATGCTGCGCGAGATGGAGCAGCGCTTCGAACGCTTTGCTGAAGCAGGTGTGCGCAACATCCAAGCGTTCAACAGTCTGCCCGACGGCGAGCGCCTCCCCTTCATCGTGATCATCATCGACGAGCTCGCCGACTTGATGATGATCGCACCGGCCGACTTCGAGGATGTGATCTGCCGGCTCGCCCAGATGACCCGCGCGACGGGGATCCACATGGTCCTGGCCACGCAGCGGCCGTCGGTGGATGTCATCACGGGCTTGATCAAGGCAAACATCCCCTCGCGGATCGCCTTCGCCGTGAGCAGCCAGGTGGACAGCCGGACGATCCTCGACATGCCGGGGGCAGAGAAGCTCTTGGGCAAGGGCGACATGCTCTACATGCCGGTCGCCGCGCCCCGGCCGGTACGGGCCCAGGGGGCGTTCGTCGCGGACAGCGAGATCCAGGCGCTGGTGACGTGGTGGAAGGCGCAGGGCAAGCCGGTGTTCGACCAGAGCCTGCTCAAAGCGGAGAAGGCCACGACAGAGGGGGAGGGCGGGGAGGATGAGTTACTCGCCGAAGCCGCCCGTCTCATCGTGCGCTCGGGCTACGGATCGGTCTCGTTGCTGCAGCGCAAGATGAAGATCGGCTATGTCCGCGCCGCCCGTATCGTCGACCAGCTGGAAGAGAGGGGGATTGTCGGCGCCGCCCAGGGCAGCAATCCCCGCGAGGTCCTCATGGGTGTCGACGAGTTGGAGCGCCTCCTTCGCCCCGGGAAGTCGGCGAACTGATCGAGCAGTATCTACATCGACCGCATTCCGTACCGGTGGGGCCGACTCGCGGTAGGGTCGAGGAACCGCAACTTGCCGGTACGAAGAGGCAGGCGCGGCCATCTTCACGGTCGTGGCAAGTAATGCGGCCTCAGCTCGAGCCGCGATTCGGGTTGCCCACTTAGCCGGACCCCCTTCCCTTACCATTAGGGATCCACCCGTGGGGAAGACAAGCTTAGCTTCGTATTGATTGTGCGCCCTGCACCTGAGCTCGATGTTCTCAACGGTCGCTTCACCGCCGACGCCATACGGTTCCACGTGGTGAAACTCCAGGAAGGCTCGCTCGGTGCAGCGGCGGCCGTTCGCCGCGACAAACGCGCATTGCCCATCGTCGCGGACCCAAACGTTGCGCTTGACGCCGGCCGGGATGTGGGGCGAATGTGGATCTGCGCCGCGACTTCTCCGCGGCTGGTTGGTCGTGGCGAGCTTCTCCTTCTCGAGTTCCCTGACCAGCCGGGTCGGCTGATGCTTCGCAGCCTCGAGGAGCCGGCGATGATTCGCCGGGGTCAGTTCGGGAGCCAGGAGCCTGATCGCCGTCAGGCTGATCGAGCCCTCGGCGAGCAGGTCCAGCACCATGGGATAGGCGCGCACGACCCGCGCGGCTTCGACCCGACGATACCCCGCGTTCTCGGAGAGGCGGAGCACCCGGGTGCAGTACGTGAACAACGAGGAGCACCCCTCG
>DATDEG010000043.1:0-18780 GCA_036523465.1 bacterium | reverse complement strand
TCTACGACTACACGCGAACGTAGGGTACCACCCCGCTCAATCGAACTCGCGGCGTGGTGGTGCCTGTTCCGGTCCGACGCGGCCGGCGGCGATGTCGGCAACGTAGTAGTTCTCGCCGCGTACCGGAGCGCCCGCCAGCGCCCGGCGGGTCGCGATCTGGCCGACGTGGGTCAGGGCATCGGCGATCGGTCCCTGAAAGATCTTCTCCGCTGGGACATGAAGCGGTTGCCCAGAGGCGAGATATGCATCCAGGGCGGCCATTGCGGCGAAGAAGCGCCGGGTGCCTGCCTCCCACTCGAGCGACGGGGAATCCTGCCAGCGTTGTCGTCCCTCCGCCAGGGAGAGCGCCCAGTCGAGCAGATCGCCGATGTGCGCGAGGATCTCCCCGGAGGACCGCGTCGCCGGCGAGGGGCGGAACGTTTCGAACCCCCCGGGCGCGCCGCGCACAGCCTTCGCTCCCCGGTAGGCCAGCGTGGCCACGCAGTGCCTGAGGAACCACCGGCTACCGCGGGCGGCGTCGAGCTCTCTGTCCCCGCTGTCCATCTGGCCGATCTCGCCCCCTGAATCTGTCTCTGTCATACTGGCCCGTTCCGCGCCGCCAGTGATGTGACCGACGTCACAGCGCCGGCGGTATGGATCAGCCGATACGCTCGGGCCCCGCCGCGGTCCAGCGGTACAATGCCGCTGTCAGACGGAGTGTGGCTTCGCGGTAGGCTTGCCGGGCCGTCGCACGCAGTTCATGTTGACGCTCTGCCGGCGCGATCAGACAGAGATGCTCGTGCGGGACGGACAGGAGCGGTTCAGCGATGCCGGGGGGGATCAGCAGATCCCCGACGAGAAGCCTTGCCGCATCGTATCCGTCAAGGGCGGCGTACTCCCGGCGCGGCCCACCGATCTCTTCGAGGAGATGCCGCGTCAGCGCACGCAGATTCTCGAGGGCCAGGGCGTGCAGGGCGGCGCCGTCCAGATCCCAGGCCGCGAGCATGCCGTCCGTCACGTAGGTCATTCGGAATTGCCCCTCGATGACATAGGCGATCGTCACATCGGCGTCGAGCGGGCGCCTGGCGAGCATGTTCTCAGCGATGTAGCCGCGGGTGGGCGGAAGACTCCCGTGTGCCTTGAGCACGGGGAGGATCCGGTCGCGCACGAGGAGCAGGGGCGGGACGGAGCCGGCCGGGACGCGCCCGCGCAGGGCATCGGCCATGTCGTTGAACAGCGTCTGTTCCCGAGGTTGGCGCAGACGGAGATACAGGTAGGTAGGGATGAGATCGAGTTCGAGGGCATAGCCTGAGACCGTGACGGCGACCCCCCGGCCCGTCCAGCGCTGCCACCGGATGTCCGGTGTCGCCTCCAGCGCCGCGCGGAGACGGGCGCGGAAGCGGAGGAACCCGATGGCCGACCGGACGATCGCGACGCCGGCCGCTCCGGAGAGAAGCGCGAGCGCGACGCCCATACGGGCCGAGTATGCATCCAGCAGGCGCATCCTAATCAGGCCCGGGGTCCCCCGAAGTCGGCAGTGTGACTTCCGGGGTGGGCTAGCGCCTGCGCCCTCGCCGTGATGCCGGTGCCTGAGGGGGTCGGGCCGGTGAAAAGCCGATGATGTCGGCCGGCAGCGCGCGCCGCTTCCGGGCCGGCTGGAGAACCAGCTCCACCGGCATCTCCAGCCTCACGTCGGAGGGAGTGACGTCGACGAGCCGGGCGACCAACCCGCCGTCGGTGCCGTCGACCCTGACGAAGGCGATGACCTGCGGAGGGTCGAGCCGGCGCCCCTCGCGGTCGACGTGGACGACGGTAAACGTGTGTACGCGGCCGGTGCTGCCCACCTCTCGCCACGCGTCGCTGAGATCGGCGAAGCAGTTCTCGCAGTACACGCGCGGCGGCAGGTAGGTGACGGTGCATTCAGCGCAGTGTGTCGCGCTGAGAACCCCCTTCTCTCTCAGCGTCTGGAAGAACCGGAGACCGGCCGCGCCGGGCGTGTAGAGGAACTCGACCGGCATCGTCCCGTACCAGACGCGTGTCGGCGTGTGTGTCATCGCCGTGCCTTCCGCCCGCGGATGGGAGTGAAGTGCAGGATGTCAGTGATCGCACCCTCACGGTCACCCGGCTTCTTCCACACGGCCCGCACCGGCGTCCCCACGGCGATCTGTTCGCGGATCACGCCGACCGTCGTCCCGCGGAGTCCGCCGATGAGATGAAGGAATCCCACACGGGGCGACGTCCCATCGATCTCGATGACGGCCGGCACCTGGGGCGTCCGCAGTGCCTGCATGTCCCACGTCACGAAACAGATCGAGAAGGTATTGATCGTCCCGGTGTCGGCGAGTTCGACCCACTCGTCCATGGGCTTGAAGTCCAGCTCGCAGAACGCACGCGGGGGGGTGACGACGCGCCCGCACTGTCGGCAGCGTACCCCGTAGATCTTGCCTTCTTGGAGGCCCTGGAGGAACCGGCTCACCGCCGCGCCGGCGTCCCAGCCATATTCGAGCCGTGGGGTCCACGGGGTCGTGGGGATGCCCTTGTGGAACTCGTCATCGCTCAGCGGATGTCCCCGGAGCGGAAGGTACGGCGGCGCATCAATAACGCGGGGGCGTCGCGGCGCGGGCTTCGCCATCGTATCCTCCTATTTCGTGCCGAGCACGGCGACCGTTCCGACCTGCATGAGGTCGCCCCAGGCCTGGGCGACGCCGCGCTCGGGCGTACCGGGGACCTGCCGCGCGCCGGCTTCGCCGCGCAGCTGCCAGAACAGCTCACACAACTTCATCACGCCGGCCGCGGCGATCGGATTGCCGACACCCATCAGGCCGCCTGACGGGCAAACGGGGAGCGACCCGGTGCGATCGAACCGGCCCTGGGCGAGGTCTTCCGGGGCTTTCCCCTTGTCCGCCAGCTGCAGGCCTTCGAGATGGTGGAGTTCTTTGTAGGCGAACGGATCGTACGGCTCCGCGACGTGGATCTGCTTGCGGGGCTCGGTGACGCCGGCCATCTCATAGGCCATGCGCGCCGCCTGTTCGACGTAACGCGGATAGGCGAGGTCCCGGTTTCCCCAGTACGACGTGTCCAGCGCCCAGCCGACGCCCTGCACCCAGATCGGTTTGTCGGTAAGCCGGCGAGCGACGTTCTCGCTGGCCAGGACGAGCGCGGCCGCCCCGTCGCTCACCGGGCTGACCATCAACCGGTGCACGGGCCAGGCCACGACCTCAGAGGCGAGGACGTCTTTGACGGTGAGCTCCGTGGCCACCTGCGCCGCGGGGTGGCTGAGCGCATTCCGCTTATTCTTGACCGAGACCAGCGCGATGTCTTCGTTGCGGACGCCGTACGTGGACATGTAGCGCTGCTGCTCCAGGGCGAAGATCCACAACAGATTCGGGCCGAGCGGGCGCTCGATGGTGTGGTCGAAGATCGTGATGAACGCACCCTGCGGGTGGGGCTGGCACGTGCTCATCTTTTCCTCGCCGACGACGAGCACGAGGTCAAACAGCCCGGAGGCCACGAGCGTCCACCCACTGATGATACCGAAGACGCCTGAGCCGCCCCCCACGTACGTACGCATGTACGGTCGCCGCACGCCGCCGGCGCCGTCCAGCAGCCAGTCGCCCTTCATGTGCACGCCGTCGAACGCGTCCGGGGCGGTCACCATGATGACGCCCTCGATGTCGCGGCGCCGCACGCCCGCCGTTTCCAGCGCCTGCGCCGCCGCATAGTAGGAGAGCTCCTTCCCTGTGTCCAGGGCGCGGCGCATGAACAGGCTGAGCCCGGCGCCGACAACGGCAACCCGCCGGCGGGGTTTGTGCTTGATCAATCCGGACATACGGATGGCGGGCGCCGTTCGCACAGCGCCGGACCTTGCTCCGTTCCTCATGATCCCTCCGTACTGCACCGATCCACCTGCCGTTTGTCGCGTCACACCTACGGCGCGACTGGACGACGACCGCTCGGCGACCGCATCACGGCCCGGCGGCATCGCTGAGCACGAGCGCGCCCCCGGTCTGGGTGGGAACGCCGCGCCAGGAGATGACCAGGCCGGTTGCCGCGGCGGCGACCTGGGCGCGACCTGCCTCGCCGCGGATCTGCCGGACCGCTTCGGCGATGCGATAGAGCGCGCTCGCATCGTAACAGTACCCCATCCCCAGACTCCCTCCGGAGGGGTTGATCGGCAGGCGTCCCCGCTGTGCCGTGGCCCCTTCGAGGGTCATCGTGCCGGCGGTGCCCTGGGGGGCGAGTCCGGCGGCCTCGAGGTGTTGGAGCTCTTTGTACGCGTACGTGTCATCGACCTCGGCGAACCGGATCTCAGCCGCCGGGGCGCCGATCCCGGCCATCTTGTAGGCCATTTCAGACGCAAGGCGGGCGTACGCCGCCGCGCCCCAGGTTCTCGACGACAACCACGGGCTGTCCGAGCTCCATCCGATCCCGCGGATCCAGACGGGCTTGGCCGCCCGGCGGGCCGCCTCTTCCGACGCGATCACGAGAACGACGGCTCCATCGGCGTGCATGCTGATCTCGAGATCCCGCAGGGGCTCCGCCGTCGCGGGTGAGGCGAGCACCGTCTCGGCCGTGACCGCGGCGGGGAACGCGGCGATCGGGTTGGCCAGCGCTTGACGCCGGTTCTTCACGACGACCTGCGCGACGGCCGCCTCAGGCGTCCTGCTCTCATGCAGGTAGCGGCGCATCTCCAACCCGGCGACGTAGTGGGCATTCGCTCCAAGCGGCCGTTCGAAGATCGGATCGAAGGCCAGGTCCAGCACCTCCTGATGCCGGAGGATGTTGCTCGTCTTGCAGTGCGCTTCGACCGCGACGAGGTCGGCGATACCGCTGCGGATGAGCATGAGGGCTGTGGCGACGCCCTGGATCCCATCGCCGGCAACCGTCTGGACGGGGCGCAGCACGGCGCCCAGCTGGTCAGGAGCATACTCATCGGTGATGCTTGTGCCTTCGTGGAAATCCTCGCAGACGCTGATGAAGCTGTCGAGGTCGCTGTAAGCGATCCCCGCGTCCGCGTATGCCCGGGTGGCCGCCTCGAACGTGAGCTCTCGATAGCTGGCATCTGGGGAGAGTCGCCGCAGTGGGGTGGCCCCCACGCCGGCAATGGCCACGCGATCACTCACGACGCCCACCTCGGGAACCCAGCCTCGCGGGACGCGCGAAAGCGCGTTCCCTTGTCGGATTACACCGGTTCTCCGGCGACTCCTGCCCAAGGAGGGCAGGAGCGCTGCACGCGGGCAAGAATGACTTGATGCGGTGGAGTTCGAGCTCTCCGAAGAGCACCGGATGATCCAGGGGATGGTGCGGGAGTTCGCCTCTCGCGAGATCCTTCCCCGGGCTGCCCTCCTCGATCGCACCGGCGAGTATCCTGCGGACATCATCCACGCCGCTGCCGTTCTGGGGCTTATGGGGATGATGGTGCCCGAGGCGTACGGGGGCGCCGGCCAGGATTCCATCTCCTACGTGATCGCCCAGGAGGAACTGGCTCGGGCTTCCGCGGGCGTGCAGGCGATCGTCACCGTGAACAACTCCCTGGCCTGCGACCCGATCCTCCGCTGGGGGAGCGACGATCTGAAACGGCGTTATCTTCCGGCGCTGGCCGGCGGCCGCGCGCTGGGCTGCTACTGCCTCACCGAGCCTGCCGCCGGATCGGACGCGATGGCGCTCACGGCGACCGCCCGGCTCGACGGCGACCACTGGGTGCTGAATGGAACAAAGATCTTCGTGACCAGCGGGGTGGAGGCGGATATCTGTATCGTGTACGCGCGCTCCGGCCCGGACCCCGGGGCGCGGGGGATCTCCGCGTTCGTCGTCGAGAAGGCGTTTCCCGGGATCAGGGTCGGAAAGGTGGAGCATAAGCTCGGGATCCTCTGCTCATCCACGGCTGAGATAATCCTCGATGGTTGCCGTGTTCCCCGGGGCAACATCCTCGGCGAGCCCGGTCAGGGCGGCCGGATCGCGCTCGCCACGCTGGACGGCGGCCGCCTCGGGATTGCCGCGCAGGCTGCCGGAGTGGCCCGCGCTGCGCTCGAGGATTCGACGCGTTACGCGAAGGAGCGCCGGCAGTTCGGGCACGTGATCGGTGAGTTCGAGGCCATCCAGTGGTTCCTCGCCGACATGGCGGTGCGCCTCGACGCCGCGCGGCTGCTCATCTACCGCGCCGCCTACCTGCGCGACCTGGGGCGACCGTATACCAGGGAAGTGGCCATGGCCAAACTCTTCGCCTCGGAGACGGCGATGTGGGCGGCGCACAAAGCGGTCCAGATCCACGGCGGCTACGGCTACGTGAAGGAGTACAATGTCGAACGCTACTTCCGGGACGCGAAGATCACCGAGATCTACGAGGGAACGTCGGAGATCCAGCGCCTGGTCATCGCCCGGCATGTCCTGAAGCACTGACGGAGGCGGAGTGTGGACGTCGTCGTGTGTCTCAAGCAGGTCGTCGATCCGGAGCTGCCGGCTCAGGAGTTCGCGATCGATGCCGGCAGCCGCCGCCAGGTTCGGGCGGGCAAGGCGCTCGTCATCTCGACGTACGATGAGAACGCGTTGGAAGTCGCCCTCCAGCTGAAGGACCAGGGAGCGGCGACGACCGTGACAGCGCTGACGATCGCCCCGGCCGCCGAGGCCAAGGACGCCATACGGCTCGCCCTCGCCATGGGGGCGGACAAGGCGGTGGTGGTGGACGAGCCGCGTGCGCCGGCGTTGCTCGGCGTGGAGAAGGCGGCGCTCCTGGCCGCGGCACTGCGCCGTGCCGGCGCCTTTGACCTCGTGCTCACGGGGTGTGAATCAGCCGACTGGGTCGAGCGGGTTGTTGCTCCGTTGCTGGCCGAGGCTCTCGAAGCGAGCTGCGTGACGTTCGTCTCCCGGATCGAGGCGGGGGACGGACGCGTCGCGGCGCGCCGGCTGGCCGACGACGGGGTGCACACGGTGGAGGCCCGGTTGCCCGCGGTGATCTCGATCACCAGTGACGAGAGCAACCGGCCCCGGCTGCCGAAGATCCGCGACATCATGCAGGCGGGGAAGAAGCCAACTGAGACGGTGCCGTCCGCCGAGCTCACCGCGCTGCCCGATGCGCTGCGCGATCCGGGTGTCGACGTGCGCGAGGTGACGATCCCGCAGCGCACGACGAAGTGCGAGTTCTTCGAAGGCGAGCCCGCCGATCAGGCGGTCGCCTTGATCCAGCGCCTGCGGGCGATGAAGACGATCTGAGGCAGGACGCGAACATGTCGCATGTGCTCGTTGTGGCCAATGCCCTGGATGGCACGCTGGCCCGCTCCGCCCTCGAGTTGCTCGGCGGTGCGCGCGCCATCACCGGCCCGGACCAGCTTGATGCCGTGCTCCTGGCTCCGCAGCGTCTCGCCGATGCGGCGGCGACGCTCGGCCGGCACGGGGTGTCGCGCGTCTTCCACGTGGCGCACGCCGCCCTTGGTACCGGGCAGACCGATGCGGCGCTGATCGCGACTGAGGCGGTGATGGAGCGCGCCGGCCCGCAGGTCGTGCTCGTTGCCGCAGATACGGTCGGCCGTGAGCTGGCGCCCCGGCTGGCCTTCCGGCGCCGGGCCGCGCTCATCACGGAGGCGATGGCGCTGCATCAGGACGGGGAGACCCTCGTGGCCCGGCGGCAGGTGTACGGCGGCCGGGCGATGGCGACGCTCGCGGCGACGAAGCGTCCGGTCGTCGTCTCGGTCAAACCGCGCTCGTTCGACGTGCCCGAGGCGTCGGTCGCTTCGGGGAGCGTGGAAGATGTGCCGGTCACGATTGATCCCGGTTCGCTGCGGGCGGTGGTGAAGAACGTTGCCGCTGAGACGGCCGAAGTGGGGCTGGAGGAGGCGCAGGTCGTCATCGGCGGCGGCCGTGGCATCGGAGGCGCGGAGGGCTTCCAACTCCTGCAGGCGCTGGCCGAGCAGCTTCAGGGCGCGGTCGGCTCCTCGCGGCCTCCGGCCGACGAGGGATGGGTGCCGATCAGCTGGCAGATCGGCCAGACCGGCAAGACCATCCGCCCCAACCTCTACGTCGCCGTCGGGATCTCCGGCGCCGCCCAGCACATCGCGGGCGTGTCGGGCGCGCGCACCATCGTGGCGATCAACCGTGACAACCAGGCGCCGATCTTCTCCCTGGCGCACTTTGGACTGGTCGGCGACTACCGCCAGATCGTCCCGGCGCTCATCTCCAAACTCAAAGAGCTCAAAGCCATCTGATAATGGAAATCACCTGGCTGCGCGGAGCTGTCGTCCTGGCGCTCCTGGTCGCTGCCCTATGGATCGCCGCGCGCAAGCTGTGGCTCGTCTACCGCCTGATCCGGCTTGGCTCAGGGCCGGTGCCGCTCGCCGGCATCGGCGTACGGCTCCGGGACCTCGTCGTCCAGGTGGGCGGGCACTCGAAGGTCCTCCGCCGGCTGGCCTCGGGCGTCATGCACCTGTTCATCTTCTGGGGATTCCTCGTTCTGCTCACGACGATCGTCCAGGCGTTCGGCGAAGCCCTCCTCAGGGGCTGGACCTTGCCGTGGATCGGCCACGTACGCTGGTTCGTCTTCCTCCAGGACCTGTTCATCGGCCTGGTCCTCGCCGGCATCGCGATCTCACTCTACCTTCGTCTCGTCGTCCGTCCGCGCCGGCTGGCGACGCAGAACCCGTTCAGCGCCTACCTCATCCTCGGTCTCATCGGCGGGATCATGATCACCCTGCTCCTGGCGCGCGCCACCTCCATCGCCCGCGAGACGCCGTCCTGGGCGCCCGGCGCCTTCTTGTCGCGCTCGGTGGCGGCATGGTTCTCTGGGGTTTCACCCGCGACGGTACGCGGCATCTACGAAGCGGCGTGGTGGATGCACCTGGGGATCGTGCTTTACTTCCTCACCTGGATCCCGGAAGGTAAGCACCTGCATCTCATCACCCTCATCCCCAACGTCTTCCTTCGGAAGGCGCGCCCCCGGGGCGCGCTGCAGGCGTTCGATCTCGAGCGTGCGGAACGGCTGGGCGCGAGCGAGCCGGATCACTTCACGTGGAAGGACAACCTCGATCTCTTCGCCTGCATGGAGTGCGGTCGCTGCACGGAAGTCTGCCCGGCCAACATCACCGGGAAGGAGCTCGATCCACGCCGGCTGCACACCGACCTGCGGAAGGAACTCACCGCGCTCGGAGCGGCGCGACTCGCCGCCCCACGGCCGGGCGAATCGGGGGATGGAAGGGCGGCGGCCGGCGGCTCACGCCGCGCGCTAGTCGGGGAAGTCTTCTCCGAGGCCTTTCTCTGGCAGTGTCTGACCTGCGGCGCATGTGTGGAGGAGTGCCCCGCGGCAAACGACCACATCGACAAGATCGTGGATATGCGCCGGCATCTCGTCATGGAGCGAGCCGAGATGCCGGAGACGATGGAAGATGCGCTGCGCAGCCTCGAAGCCCGCAACCATCCGTTTCGCGGCGCCGGGCTCTCCCGCACGGCCTGGACGGCCGGCACGGCGGTGAAGTCACTTCCTGCGGGCGACCGGGCGGAATGGCTGCTGTGGGTCGGCTGCGCCGCTGCGTTGAACGAGCGGAACCACAGCACGCTCCGGGCGCTGGTGCGGCTCCTGCAAGTCGCGGGGCTGGATGTCGCCATCCTGGGCGATGAGGAGACCTGCAATGGCGATCCGGCCCGCCGGATGGGGAACGAATACCTCTTCCAGCAGATGGCCCGCCGCGTGATCGACACCTTCTCCCGCTACGGCGCGACGAAGATCGTCACGCTCTGCCCGCACTGCTTCAACACCTTCAAGAACGAATACCCGCAACTCGGCGGGACCTATGAAGTCTGGCACCATACGCAGCTGCTGGCGTCGCTCATCGCCGACGGGAGGCTCCGCATGGAGGGGACGGTCCCGTCGGTCATCACCTTCCACGATCCCTGTTACCTCGGACGGCACAACGGAGAGTACGAGGCGCCGCGCCGACTCCTTGCCGCACTTCCGGGAGCCACGACCACTGAGATGGCGCAGTCGCGGGATAAGTCCTTCTGCTGTGGGGCGGGTGGGGGGCTGTATTGGATAGAAGACCGCACCGGCCAGCGCGTCAGCCACGCGCGGATGACGCAGATCAGCACCACAGGAGCAGGAGTGGTCGCCACGGCGTGTCCATTTTGCGCCTTGATGCTCGAGGATGCCAAGGCGGCGACCGACACGGCGGTGCGGCCGCTCGATGTCGCCGAGCTGCTCGATCAGGCCGTCGCGCGGCCGGCGGCGCCGTAAGGGATCACGGCCGACGGAGGCGAGCGATGTACCGGACGGACACGTACGAGGGGATGCTCGCGGAGACCGTGACCATGCGTGGCGCGGGCGGAGACGTCATCAACGCCTACTTCGCCCGGCCCCTGGGTCCCGGACCCATGCCCGGTCTCGTCGTCATCCACCACCTGCCCGGGTGGGACGAATGGTATCGTGAGGCCACGCGGAGATTCGCCCACCACGGCTACGCTGCGCTCTCTCCCAACCTCTACTTCAGGAACGGGCATGGGAGTCCGGAGGACGTGGCCGCAAAGGTCCGGGCCGAAGGGGGAGTGCCCGACGATCAGGTGATGGGCGATGTCGAAGGGGCGACGCGGTTCCTCCGCTCCCTTCCGTACCTCAACGGGAAAGTCGGAGTCTTCGGCACCTGCTCAGGGGGACGCCATGCATACCTGGCGGCCTGCCGGCTGGGCGGTCTCGACGCCGCGATCGACTGCTGGGGTGGGCGGGTGGTGATGTCCAAGGAGGAAGTCACGCCCAAGCAGCCTGTCGCTCCAATCGAATACACCAAAGACCTCTCCTGTCCACTGCTCGGCCTGTTTGGCGAGGAGGACAAGGGCCCCACGCCGGAGCAGGTCGCCCACCATGAGCGTGAGCTTCAGAAACACGGCAAGTCGTACGAATTCCACATGTATCCTGGCGCGGGACATGGGTTCTTCTACTATCACCGGCCGGCCTACCGTCAGCAGCAGGCCACAGATGGATGGGAGAAGGTCCTGAAGTTCCTCGAGAGGCAGCTCGGCCGGTGAGGCGGCCGTCCCGTGAGGTCATTATTCTCCCGGAGGTGCGCGGTGTGCACGATGATCGTTCGCCGGATCGAGGTCGAGGGCAGTGGAAAGGGCACGGCCGGATGGTTCGAGATACGCCAGGCCAACGTCTCTTACGATCATCCGTTTCACGCGCCGCAGGAGCATGCGCTCAACATCGACTTCGTCAACGAGGCGCAGGGACCCGGCGCCAGGGTGGCCGTGGAGCTGACTGAAGGATCAGCACGGGAGTTGGTGCGGACGATCGAGGCCGTGCTGGCCGCGGCGGAGAGGGGCGGGTACACCGAGGATCGCGGCATCGTGAAGGACGTCTCGCCGCGCCTATAATAGGAGAACGGGGACGGGCGAGATGACTCACGACGACGCGAACAAGATGGCGGAGCGGAAGAGGGCGTTCACCACCCTGTCCGAGATCGAGCTCGAACGCCGGTACGGGCCCAGCAGCCTCCCGCGCTTCGATTACGATCGCGACCTCGGGGATCCGGGCGCGTATCCGTTCACGCGCGGGATCCATCCGACGATGTACCGCGGGCGGCTGTGGACGATGCGCCAGTTCGCGGGCTTCGGCTCGGCGGAAGACACTAACCGGCGGTTCCATTACCTGCTCGGGCGCGGGCAGACCGGGTTGTCCGTGGCTTTCGACATGCCCACGTTGATGGGATACGACTCCGATCACCCGCGATCGCTCGGCGAGGTCGGCCGTGAAGGAGTGGCCGTGGACTCCGTGGAGGACATGAAGACCCTCCTCCACGACCTTCCTCTCGACCACGTCACCACGTCGATGACCATCAACGCGCCGGCGAACGTCCTGCTGGCGATGTACGTCGTCGCCGCAGAGGAGGCGGGATTCGCGCGCGCCGGACTCGGCGGGACGACGCAGACCGACATGCTCAAGGAGTTCATCGCCCAGAAGGAATGGGTGGTGCCACCGCGACCGAGCATGCGTCTGATCCGGGACATGCTCGTCTATGGGACGCGCGAACTTCCCCGGTGGAACGTCATCAGCATCAGCGGGTACCACATCCGGGAGGCCGGCGCCACCGCCGTGCAGGAGCTGGCCTTCACGCTGGCGGACGGCATCGCCTACGTGCAGGCGGGGATTGATGCCGGCCTGGACGTCGACGCGTTCGCGCCGCGCCTCAGCTTCTTCTTCGACTGCCATACCGATTTCTTCGAGGAGATCGCGAAGTTCCGGGCCGCCCGGCGGATGTGGGCCCGGATCATGCGCGACCGGTTCGGCGCGCGGAGTCCGCGTTCGTGGTGGTGTCGATTCCACACGCAGACCGCCGGTGTGTCGCTGACGGCCCAGCAGCCCATGAACAACATCGTCCGGGTGACGCTGCAGGCGCTGGCCGCGGTGCTGGGCGGGACGCAGTCGCTGCATACGAACTCGATGGACGAGACGTACGCGCTGCCCACAGAGGAGGCCGTCACCGTGGCCCTCCGGACCCAGCAGATCATTGCCCATGAGAGCGGCGCGGCCGCAACAGCCGATCCGCTCGGCGGCTCGTACTTCGTCGAGACGATGACGAACCGGATGGAGGAGGCGGCCGGAGCGTACATCAGCCGGATCGATGAGCTTGGCGGGATGGTCCGCGCCGTCGAACTTGGGTTTCCCCAGCGAGAGATCGCCGAGGCCAGTTTCCGGTTCCAGCAGGCTCTCGAACGAAAGGAACGGGTCATCGTCGGCGTCAACGATCTCGTCATGCCGGAGGAGCGGACCATGCCCATTCTCCGGATCGATCCGGAAGTCGAGCGGAAGCAGATCGAGCGGGTGCGCCGGGTGCGCGCCGAGCGGGATGCGGCCGCGGCTCGCCGGGCGTTGGATGAATTGCGGCGGACCGCCGAGGCAGACGGGAATACGATGGACCGCATCGTCGACGCCGTGCGCGCCCGAGTGACGGTGGGCGAGATCTGCGATGTGTTTCGCGCCGTGTATGGAGAGTACCGGGAACCGGCGATCATTTGAGCATGGAAACGAAGATACGGATCATCGTGGCGAAGCCGGGGCTCGACGGGCACGACCGTGGGGCGAAGGTGGTGGCGCGCGCGCTGCGCGACGCCGGCTTCGAGGTGATCTATACCGGGTTGCACCAGACCCCGGAGATGATCGTGGCGGCGGCGATACAGGAGGATGCCGATGCCATCGGACTCTCCATCCTCTCCGGGGCGCACCTCACGTTGTTCCCGCGCGTTGTAGAGCTGCTCCGGGAGCGGGGCGCGGCCGACATCGTCGTCTTCGGGGGCGGGATCGTGCCGGAAGAAGACGTGACCGCGCTCAAGACGGCCGGGGTCGCTGCGGTCTTCACTCCGGGCACCTCGCTAGAGACTATCGTCGGCTGGGTCCGCGAGCACGTCCGTCCGCGCGGCGTCACGGCCTAGTCGCCGATGCGCGCAGGACCGCTCCAGCCCGGCGAACCGATCCTCCTCATCGATCGCAAGCAGCGCCGCTACCTCGTCACGTTGAAGTCCGGCGCCACCTCCGATCTCCGCGGCGGAAAGCTTCCCCACGACGACCTCATCGGTGCCGAGGAAGGCCGGACGGTGACCACGACGCGGGGCGAGCGATTCCTCCTGGTCAGGCCCACGCTGTCCGACTATGTGCTCGAGATGCCGCGGGGCGCTCAGATCATCTACCCGAAGGACCTCAGCGCGATCCTCCTCGCGGCGGACGTCTATCCCGGGGCGGCGGTCCTCGAGGCCGGCACAGGATCCGGCGCCCTCACGATGGTCCTGCTGCGCGCGGTCGGCGCGGGGGGTACGGTGTACTCGTACGAGATCCGGGAGGATTTCGCCCGCCGGGCCGCGCTGAACATCGAGCGCTACGTCGGACCTCAGGACCGTCTCGTGATGCGTGCCCAGGATGTCTACGCCGGCATCCCCGACCGGCCCCTTGACCGTATCATCCTCGATGTCCCCGAGCCCTGGCGCGTCGTGCCGCACGCGGTGGAGGCCTTGCGACGGGGAGGCATCCTGCTCGCCTACCTGCCCACCGTCCCGCAGACGGTCCAGCTCGTCGAGGCGATCCGGCGCTCTGGTGCCTTTGCGCTCATTGAGACGACGGAGACGCTGCTCAGACCGTGGAACATCGACGGCCTCAGCGTCCGGCCGGCGCACCGTATGGTCGCCCACACGGCGTTCCTGACGACGGCGCGCCGGGTGCAGCTACCGGAGCGGACTGAGGAGAGGGATGACGAGGAGGGCCACGATCCAGAGGAGTAGCGCCAGGGGAAGTCCCAGCCGGACGTAGTCCCGCAGCCGATATCCGCCTGGACCCATCACCAACAGATTCACCGGGTTACTGATCGGGGTGAACGTGGTTGCCGCCGCCGCGATGACGGCCATCATGAACGCGTGCGGGCTCGTTCCCGTGGTCGTGGCGATCCGCACGGCGATGGGCGCGAGGAGCACGGTCGCGGCGACCGACGGCATCAGCTGGTTGAGGAGGAGACCAATGCCGAGCAGCGCCGCGAGGGTCGCCAACGGCGCCGTCCCGACGATCTCCAGGATTCCGGAGACCATCTGTTCCGCTGCCCCCGTGACCGTGAGGGCAGTGCTGATGGGCAACATCGCGCCGATGAACACGAGCACACGCCAATCCACGAACGTGTAAAGTTCTTGAGCCGTGAGGCACCCGGACGCGACCACGAGAGCCGCGGCCGCGAGCGCGGCGACGGCGATGTTCAGGCCTGAGATGCTGAGGAGGACCATCAGCGCGAGCGCGGCCAGGGCCCACGCCGCGCGGTCGCGCCGCAGCGGTGCCGCCTGCTCGGGCGTCAAGACGAGAAAGTCGGGATCGCGCGCCAGCAGCCGGATGCTGTCGTCGTGCGCCTGCACGAGGAGGGCATCGCCCAGCTGCACCGGCTGATCCCCCAGGTGTGTCCGCATCGGCCGGTCGGCCCGCCAGATGGCGAGCACCGTGGCTCCGTACTTCTCACGGAAATCCAGCTCCCGCAGCGTCTTGCCGAAGAGGCTGCTGCGCGGTGCCAGGATTGCCTCGACGACGCGCACGTCGGCCGACTCCAGCGCCCGCAGATCGACGTGGGTCCGCTCCCGGATGTCTGCCGCATCGAATAGGCCCGATTCCAGCAACTCATCGAGGCGGGCCTTGATGAGGAGGTGATCACCGGACGCCAGACGTTCAGTCGGCGGGGGCGCGACGACGCGGGTGCGGGGCCGTGTGATGCTGAGGACCGTTGCCCCTCCCGCCGCCCGGAGCGCCGACTGCTCGAGCGTCTTTCCTACCAGAGGGGAGTCCGGCCCGATCCGGATCTCGTAGAGACGCTCCCCCAGCCGGTAGACGTTCATAAGGGCCAGCCGGGTCGCGGACTCAACCGGCGTGACCGAGGGCAGCCAGCGCCATCCCACCAGCACCATGAAGGCCAGCCCGGCGACGAGAAACGAGAGTCCAAGCGGCGAGACTTCGAAGAATCCGAACTGCCTGAGGTTCTGCGCCTCGAGAGTTGCGGTCGCGATGAGGTTCGTCGGAGCGGCGATGAGTGTGAGACTCCCTCCCAGACGGGTGCCGAGCGCCAGCGGCAGCAACAGGCGCGATGGGCTGATTCCTCCTTCCCGCGCCGCGGCCACCGCGGCCGGCAGCAGGACCGCCATCGCCCCCATGCTGTTCATGAACCCCGACAGCACGCCTCCGGCCCCGCCAAAAAACAGGATGAGCGCGGTCTCGCTGCCTCCCGCGAACCGCAGGATCCTCCGGCCGATCGATGCCGCGATCCCGGTACGATCGAGGCCCGCGCTGATCACGTACACCGCTGCCACGGCGACGAGAACCGGCGAGCCGAATCCGGCGAAGGCCGCACGCGTGTCGAGGATCCCGGAGAGCACCAGGGCGAGGAGTGCGAGCACCGCGATCGCGTCGGGACGCCACCGGCCTGATGCGAACGCGACGACGGCGGCCGCGAGGATGCCGAGAGTCCAATAGCCCTCGACGGTCACGTGGCGCTAGAGGCGCTCGATGGCCAGGGCCACCGCTTCTCCGCCTGCCAGACAGATCGAGGCCACGCCACGCCGCGCCTCATACCTCGGCATCGCATAGAGCAGGGTCGTGAGGATCCGCGCTCCGCTCGCGCCGATCGGATGACCGAGTGCCACCGCGCCCCCGTGCACGTTGACCCGGTCATACCCCAGGCCGAGATCCCGGCACACGCCGATGACGACCGCGGCGAATGCCTCGTTGATCTCGATGAGATCGATATCGCCGATCGTCCAACCGACTTTCTCCAGCAGCGCTCTGGTGGCATGCGCCGGGGCGATCGTGAACCACTCGGGGGCCATGGCCGCGCCGGCCTGCCCGACGATCCTGGCCCGCGGACTCCAGCCGCGCCGCTTCGTCACCTCGGCGGCCGCGACGACGACGGCCGCGCCGCCGTCGCTGATGCTGCTCGCGTTCGCCGCCGTGACCGTCCCGCCTTCCTCGAACGCGGGCCGCAACGTGGGGATCTTCTCGAAGTTCACCCGGCGGGGTTCCTCATCCTCGCTGAGGACCACCGCTGCGCCCTTCGTCTGCGGCACCTCGACGGCGACGATCTCCTCGGCGATCTTTCCCTCGTCCATTGCGGCGATCGCGCGGGTGTAACTCAGTTTCGCGAACTCATCCTGCTCTGAGCGGCTGATGCGGTGCTCGCGGGCCAGGATCTCTGCGCAGTTGCCCATGTGGATGTTCTGGTACGCATCGGTGAGGCCGTCGCGCAGGATCGTGTCCACGATCCGGCCGTCGCCCAGGCGATACCCGGTGCGTGCCCGCTCGAGGAGGTAGGGCGCCGCGCTCATGTTCTCCATCCCGCCGGCGACGATCACGTCGGCGTCACCCGCGGCGATGGCCTGCTGGGCCAGCATGACGGCTTTCAGCCCCGATCCGCACATCTTGTTGATCGTCGTCGACCGGGCCGCCGTGGGGAGGCCGGCATAGAGCGTCGCCTGGCGGGACGGCGCCTGCCCCAACCCCGCGCTCAGCACGTTGCCCATGATCACTTCGTCAACGTCGTCCGGACCGACCCCGGCCCGGCGGACGGCTTCGGCGATGGCGATGCTCCCCAGACGCGGGGCGGGGATGCCGGCCAGACCGCCCTGAAAGCGCCCCACCGGGGTCCGCGCGGCGCTCAGAATGACGACTTCGCGCATCCTGTTTCACCTCGCAATGACGGTCTGCTCTCAGTCTACGGCAGTCCTTCGCGTGCAGCAATGAACCACAAGTGTCGGGCTATCGGCTGCCACTCACCGGGGGAACGCACGTGCGGCATCCCCCGTGGGATCCCCCCTTCGCGTACGGCGGTTTGACAGTGATAGGACGTGGTTGCTAGACTCCAGTCGTCATGGATGCATCCATCGCCGCGCGTGGGGCCGGCCCGCACGCGTTTCCCGTCAACGCGAAGGGACATCTCGAGATCGGAAGCGTGGACGCCTTCGGGCTGGTGCGCGAGTTCGGGACGCCTCTCCACGTCCTCGATGAGGACCGGTTGCGGGCGAACTGCCGCACCTATCGCACCGCGCTCCGCACGGCCTGGCCGAACAGCGCCGTCTTCTTCGCCAGCAAGGCCTGCTGCGTCATGGCCACCTGCCGGTTGGCGTACGAGGAAGGACTAGGGGTGGACGTCGCCTCGGGCGGCGAGTTGTACACGGCGCTCCAGGCCGGAGTGCCCGCCTCGCATCTGATGTTTCACGGCAGCAACAAGACTCCTGATGAGGTCGACTACGCCCTGCGCGCGGGCGTCGGCCGCTTCGTGGTGGACAACGAGTACGAGCTCGACCTGCTCGAAGCGTACACCGCGCGGACCGGTACGCAGGCGGACATCCTCCTGCGGCTCACGCCCGGCATCGAGCCGCACACACACAAGGCCATCCAGACCGGCGGCGTGGATTCGAAGTTTGGGTTTGGAATCCCTGATGCGGCGCTCCGCGCCGCGGGCCGGGCCGCCCGGCTCGAACGGGTGCGGCTGCGCGGGTTCCACGCGCACATCGGGTCGCAGATCCTCGACCTCGAGCCGTTCCGCCTGGAAGCCGCGGCGTGTCTCGACTTCGCCGCCCAGGCCCGTGACGAGCTCGACGTAAGCATGGAGGAGATGAACTTCGGCGGCGGGCTCGGTATCCGGTACCTGACCGGCGATGAGCCGCCGGCCGTCGCCGACTACGTCGGGGCGCTGATCGACGTGCTGAAGGTCAAGGTCGCCGAGCATCGCCTCAACCCGCCAAAAGTGTACGTGGAACCTGGTCGCTCGATCGTCGGCGATGCCGGGGTCACACTGTACACCATAGGGGCGGTCAAGACGATTCCCGGTGTCCGCACGTACGTCTCCGTGGATGGCGGCATGAACGAGAATCCCAGGCCCGCACTCTACGGGGCGCGCTACGAGGCCCTGCTCGCGGACCGGCCGCTGGATGCGCCTGCACAGACCGTGGCCGTGGCCGGACGGTGCTGTGAGTCGGGAGATGTGCTCATCTGGGAGGCCCGCCTCCCCGCCGTCCGCGGCGGCGACATCCTCGCCGTCTTCTCCACGGGAGCCTACACGTACGCGATGGCGAGCAACTACAACAGGTTTCCCCGCCCGGCGGTCGTGCTGGCCGGGGGGGGACGGGCGCGTGTTGCTGTTGCGCGCGAAACCTACGACGACCTTATCCGCAACGACGTTGTTCCGTAACCCGCGAACTGTCCAGGGCGATGCTGGGTAGACTCATCGACCCGGCCTGGATATTCTACGGTGGCATCGCGCTCATCGTCGCGGCCACCGTGCACGAGTTCGCACACGCCTACGTTGCCGATCGCTTGGG
>DATDEG010000042.1:0-14459 GCA_036523465.1 bacterium | reverse complement strand
CATGTGCACTGGTCCCACGACCTTGAAGTCCAGGCCCCTGGCCGCGGCGTTGAACAGCGCGGCGCCCAATCCGCCCACGACGACCTCGGCGCGGCCGCTGGCGAGCACGACGAACGATGAGGCCCCTCCCGGTGTACCGATCAATTCCACGTCGAGGCCTTCCTGGCGGAAGTACCCGCGCTCGATCGCGACATAGAGCGGCGCGAAGATCAGTACGGGAACGTGGACGACGCGGATCTTCAGCGGCGTCCCGGGTTGGGCGGCCGCGGGCCCGGCCCAGGTCATTCCGAGGAGCAGAACGATGGCGAGAAGCAGCGTCCGCAGGGTGACATCTCTCGCTGAAATATCCTTCATGCAAACCTCCACTGGTCGCCCTCCCGGACCAGACGGCGGCGAGGGATGATGCCCGCGTGGCGGTCCACGAAGGTAAATTCCTCGACGTGAACCAGCAGCACGGGGTATTCGACGTTGGTGAAGTGCCTGACGAATTCCGGCGCGGCGCGCTGAAGAGCCTCGCGCGCCCACGCCTCCTCATCAACCGCTGCCTGGCGCGCCGTCCCCAGTCCTTGGAACCAGGATTCGGCCTTGCCGTCGTCCACGGCGAGCGCGGTCCTCGGATTGGCCTGCATCTGCAGGAGCGTCCGCGCATCTTTACGCTGGCAGGTGAACACCTCGAAATCCCGCGCGACGTAGAACGCGGACGCCGCCCACGGCACGTCACGATACGAGGTGGCGAAGGTACAGACGTGCCGCCGCCCGATGTGCAACCGCGCGGCCTCTAGTACTCTGGAGACGGTCAGTTCATCGACGCTCACAGGCGCGCCCCGATGCTTCGCAGGAACAGCGCCCGTAGCTCCGGCAACCGGCTGGTGAGGACGTCGCCCCCGGAGAGCAGCCACTGCGCGATGATCTCGTTGAGCGCCCCAAACCACGCGCGCGCGGCGAGGGCCGTGTCCTGCGGCGGGATGTCTCCTTCGACCACGCCGCGGTCGAGATGCCGCTGGATGACGCGGGCGAAGCGCCGGTGGATCTCGAGACGTTTCTCCTCGAACTCCGGACCGAGTCCGACAGCCTCGACCAGAAGGATCTTGGCCAGATCACGCTGGGCCGCGGCGGTCTCGACGACAACACGGAGAGCAGCCTCGACTTTGGCAATCGCGCCCTGCTCCCCGGAGATCGCGGACTCGACCCCCTGTTCCACACTGTCGGCAAGAGTGTCCATCAAGGTGAGGAAGATCGCGCGCTTGCTCGCAAAGTAGTGGTAGAACGCGCCCTTGGAGGTACCGGACACGGCGACGATATCCTCCACCCCGGCGCCGTGGTAGCCTTTGCGGGCAAAGACGTCGACGGCGGCACCCAGGATGCGATCTTTGGTGGCGGTTTCGGCGGAAGAACGGGCCACAAGCGATACCCCTACCAGACCGACGCGTCGGTCTGGACTCCTCTACGCTACAATAGGGGGCGTCAATCCGTCAATTGCGGCGATCGGAGGGGTAGGCGCATGGCAGGCGTGACCGTGGAACAGACGGGACCCCGAGGCGTTCGGCTCTGGCTGCGGGCATTTGTTGGATTCTATCCTCCGCATGATGAGTCTGCCCGCACTCTGGATCCCGTTGCTAAGTTCCTCTTCTCCGCGCGCAGTGTCATCCTCGTCATCTCAGCCCAGTCGGCGATCATCGCCGGCCTTCTCGCAGCTGCCGACCGGCGGTTTGACGTGCTCGCCTTCCTTCTGGTGCTCGTGGGGTTCGTCACGGTTCACGCGATCAGCAACCTGAGCAACGACTACTTCGGGTATATGCGCGGACACGACACGGCCGACTCCCCGCGCATGCGCTACACCATGCATCCCATCGCGAGCGGCGTACTCGACGCCCGCACCCTCGCGGTCGGGCTGGGCATCCTCGCCGCGATCGGCACGGCCATCGTCGTCTACTTCTGGATCCTGCGTGGGCCAGGGGCTCTCGCGTTCTCGCTGGCGGGCCTGGCGCTACTCTACCTTTATGATGCCGCCCCGAAGCCCCTGAAGAGTCTGGGACTAGGGGAAGTGGCAGCGTTTCTCGTCTGGGGACCGCTGATGATCGGGGGCGGGTACTTCGTCATCACCGGGCACCTGTCAACGAACGTCTTCCTCGTTTCGATCCCCTATGGCCTTGGGGTGATGTCGATCCTGGTCGGCAAGCACATCGACCAGGCGGGCTTCGACCGCGAGCATCATCAGCAGACGCTCCCCGTCCTACTCGGCGACCGCCCCGCCCGCCTCCTCAACCGCACCGTCATTGCAGCGATGTACGCCATCATTGCGATCCTCATCGCGACGGGTCGCGTCACACCGTTCGCCGCCGTCGCCGCGCTGGCGCTGCCTCGCGCCTGGAGGGCTGTGACGATCCTTTCGCGTCAGCGCCCGGAAGCTCCACCGCCCGGCTACATCGGGTGGCCGCTCTGGTACCATCGCGTCTGCCTGGTACACAACCGCCTCTTCGGTTGGGTGTATATCGCGGGGCTTGCACTTGGCGCGGCGGTGGACAGCATTACTCGAGTGGCGGCACGGTTGCCGTGACTGGTTGCCAGACGCTGACGTGCGGTGGCAGAGGCGGCGGCCGGCGCCGTCAGGAGGCCAGAAGCCCAACCATCTCGTCGTGGATACGTCCGTTGGTGGCCAGCACGTCGCGGCAGTCCACGGTAAACGGCGAGCCGCTCACGTGGGACATCCTGCCGCCTGCTTCCTCAATCAACAGCGCCCCACCGGCGAGGTCCCACGGATTCAGCGCGGGCTCCCAGAACGCTTCCATCCGGCCGGCGGCGACGTAGGCGAGATGCAACGCGGCCGCACCCAGGATGCGCACTTCACGCGCCACGCGCACGAGACGGTCGATGTGCGCTACGTTGCTCCCGGTGTCGCGGATGTCATAGGGCAGGCCCGTGGCCACCACGGCCTCATCCACCGCGGCGATCTCCGATACGGCGAGCGCCTGATCTGTTCCGTTCGCGCGGAGGAACGCGCCGCGGCCCCGGTCCGCGTAGAATAGCTCGTTCATCGGCGGGTGGAAGACCACGCCCGCGATGAGCTGGCCCCGGTGCTCGAGTCCGATCGACACTGCGAACAGCGGCACCCCGTGGGTGAAGTTCGTCGTGCCGTCCACGGGGTCGATGATCCACCGATACTCCTTGCCCTTGTATAACGTCCCTTCCTCGGCAAGGACCCCGTGGTCTGGGAATCGCTTCCGCAGCAGGCCGACGATGATCTCCTCCGACATGCGGTCGGCGCGGGTCACGAGATCCGTGGGATTCCGCTTGAAGCTGACCTGTTTCGATTCATGGCTCTCGGGCAGCATCTGCAGCTGCATCGCCCCAACGCGCAGCGCCGCTTCGATCGCCGCCTCAACAAACTCGGACGGTCCCAGCGTCATCATGGTTTGATCCCTACGGCGCGAAGACCGTGGGCCTGAGCGCCAAGGGCGAGTGCGGCATCATGGGTGGCCATGGTCAGATCGGTGTGTGTCTCATCTTTCCACAAAAGCGCAGTGGCAAGGTGGATTGCATCGAGTGTGCCGAGCTCAGTCGGCATCGGTTGGGCTGCCCGATCGAGAACAACGGAGTCGACTTCTACCAGTTCGAGAGAGGCGATTAGTGCCAGGACTGTCGCGCGCCGGGTCGCCACTTCAGAGTCGGAGAGCCCGGCGTGGAGGCGAAGGCGATCCAACGTGCGGAGACACTCGGTCATCACGAGGGCGCTGGCCACTCCGCGGTCGATCCGCCGCCACTCCGGCAGCGCGTCCGGTTGCCCGAGCGCAAGCCGCAGCACGATCGACGCATCGATGTATGCGATCACCGGTGCCCCTGCCGTTCTTCGAGAAGCAGCTGAACGACGTCGATTGGCAGCTTCGCAGGCTTGGGCAAAGGAATACGATTGGGAGGCGGCGTACCAGGTTCCGGCTTCCGAACCCTGAGCGTGGATTGCGCGCGGACGGGTACAATCTGCGCGACCGGCGTCTCTCGGTCGAAGACGGCGATCGTCTCGCCACGCCGCACGGCCCGGAGATACTCACTGAGCTTCGCCTTCAACTCCGCAATACGCACCTGCTTCATGACCATATGATAACTAGAATTAGTCACTTGAGCAAGAGCGTGCACCTGGAAGGAGCGACAGCCTAGATAAACGGCACCCGCGCGAAGGTCTGCCCGAGGATCTTCTGCGGGTCCGTGCCCAACCAGCGGTCGAGGATCGTGGCGTACACGGAGCGGAAGTCGACGGCGTGTTTCAGGTCCCCGTCGGTGAGATCCGTCAGGCTGGGCTGCTGGCCGTAGAACCCCGGCTTGAGCGGCTTCCCAAAGATGAACATCGGGGCCGCGGTGCCATGGTCGGTCCCGCCGCTGCCATTCTCCGCAACCCGCCGGCCGAATTCGGAAAAGGCCAGTACCACAACACGGTCGGCGTTCCCTTGCACTTCCAGGTCGCGATAGAAGGCGGCGACACCCTCGGCCAGCTGCTGCAGCAGGTTCGCGTGCACCCCGCGCTGCGCGGCATGGGTGTCGAAGCCGGTGATGTGCGCGTAGTACACTTTGGTCGGGAGAGCGCCGGCGATCATCTGCGCGATGAGCCTCATGCTCGTGGCGAAGGGCGTGTTCGCGTAGTCAATGCCGCCTTTGTAGGCACGGACGGCTCCGCGCACCTGCTCCGCCGAGACGTACGCGTTCATCGCGGTGTGCCGTAGGAAGTCGATCGTTCCGGGCTCGTTTACGCCCGGCGCGACCGCCGGCGCGTTGAGGAGGCGGAAGAGCTCTTGCTCTTCCTTCTCGCCGATCCCGTTGAACGACGCCATCCACTGAAACGCCTCCGGCGTCTCCAGACTCAGACCCATGCCGCTCTGCGCCGCCATCGCCAGCGGCATCGCCGGGCCGACGTTCACCCCGACGGCCGGCTGCTCGCAGACCGGGCACTTGCTGTCGAAATACCGGCCGATCCACCCGTAGCGGACGACCCGCCCGTCTGGGTCTGCAGTCTGCCAGATCTCCATCGACTTGAAGTGCGAGCGGCTGGGGTTCGGGTACCCGACGCCCTGCACCACGGCGAGCGACCCTTTGTCGTAGAGCTCCTTCAGCCTGCCGAGGCTCGGATGGAGCCCAACGTCGTCCGTGACCTTGATGACGTCCTTCTGGGGGACGGCCAGGTTCGGGCGGGCGCGGTAGTAAGAGTCGTTTCCGTACGGGATGACGGTGTTCAATCCGTCGTTGCCGCCGCCCATCTGGATCACAACCAGAATGTGCTCGTCGGGAACACCCGGACGGCTGGTGACCTGGGAGACGTCCCAGGGATTGCCCATCGCCAGGGCCGTGCGCGTGATGAACGACGGCGCGGTCGCACCCACGGCCACCATCGTGAGGCCCTTCTTGATGAACTCCCGCCGCGTCATCCCCTCATTCATGTCATTGCGCGGCCGCGGAGCGGCCGCGGCAATCACCTCCTGAGTATCTCGCTCTTGCCTGCCGGCGATACCGTCAATGCAACTGAAACTCAGGCATGCTCATTACCAAGTGAACGGCACTTCGCAGCTGCTCTTGCCCCGCGGCCCCATCGAGCGACACGGGTGCGTCTTCACGGTTCGTCCCGAAAGCCCGCAGCAGCGCCCAGCGGCGCCGGCCGTCGAGAGGGACCTGGATGAACCGGTCCACGAGCTGGTCGATGACCTCGCCTGCCGTGCGGGCCTTTGCCATGTCGACGAGATGATCGACGCGGGCCGGGGTGGCCCGCTGCTGTTCCACGCCGGGCATGATGCCTGAGATCAGCAGATTGCTGAAGTTGTACCGGGCGAGCATCGTGGCCGTGTTCACCCAGCGTTGCCCCCGCGGCCAGCCTCCGACATTGGGCGGATACAGCAGGGCCTGGCCCATGAGGTCCATCGCTCGGGCGAGGCTGAGCTCTGAAATCACCGCGCCCGTGAGGCGTACGGACCCGACCACGAGCTGAGCAGGGCTCTTGATCTGGGCCCGGAGCGCTTTCTCCGAGTAGAACGCTTCGGACTGGAAGATCGCCCGGAGGACCGCCTTGACCTCCCAGTTGCTGCGCCGGAAGAGGTCCGCAAGGGCCTCGAGGAGTGAATCTTCGGGACCGAGATAGGCGAAGAACTCCCAGAGCCGGCGTGGAAGAAACCGCGTCGTGGCAGGCTGTTCGAAGATGAGGTCGATTACGTCGGTCCCGTCCCAGGCTCCCGTCCGGCCGAGGAATGTCTTCTGGCCATCGTCGTGCTGGTCACGCCGGAAGACGAAGTCGTTCCCCACGAACGACCAGCCGGTAAATGCGCGCGCCGCCTCCTTGACGTCCAGCTCCGTGTAGGTGCCGACCCCCATCGTGAAGAGCTCCATGAGCTCGCGGGCGTAGTTCTCGTTGGGGCGGCCCTTGCGGTTGCTGTTGTTGTCGAGATAGCTGAGCATAGCGGGGTCCCTGGAGATGGCCAGGATGAGCTCCTTGAAGCTCCCCGTGGCCATGCGCCGGAAGAGATCGAGCTGGATCGCCATGTGCTCGGAGACCTGGGTGTCGGGGAATCCCGAGACGAGCAGGCCGTGCCAGAAGAGCACCATCCTCTCCAGCAGCGGCCGTGAGGACTGGACCATTCTGGCGATCCAATTCGCCCGCAGCTCCTGGAACTTCAACCGGTTCAGCCGGTTGATCTGATTGACGAGGTCGCGGATGGTGCGTTCATCGGCGCGCTCGCGACGTGCCCGGAGGAGCGCCGCGTACGCGTCCCGGAGCCCGGAGAACTCGACCTCGGGAAACGAACCGTCGGGAGCCTGCTCGTAGTTGAGCAGCTCATCGACCGCCGCTTCCATCCGCATCGCGGCCACCCGGGCGATCTGTTCGGGCGTGCCGCCGAAACCGGCCCGGTTCAGCAGATGCGCCGCCCTGACCTTGCTCCAGGGATGCGCCGGCGTGGATTGGAACTTGCGCAGGGACGCCTCAGCCATGCGCCGTGCCTCGCTCCGTGATCCTGCGTATACGCTACGACTCTGGGGCCCCAGGAAAAGTTTAGCGCTCACGTCTACGTTCAACCGCCGCCGCGGCGACACCGGCAACATCCCGAAGGTGCTCTACTCGCGCCGGCATCATCGTCACTCCCTCAGCCGTCACCCAGCGACGGGACATCACTCCTCGATGGGCCAGGAGTACCTCGCGGGGGGTGTGAGCAACTGCAGGAACGGATCGTCCACGCCTTGTCGGAGGGCGACTGGCACCGGGCGAAGGTCCTGAGCACGCGCGACCTCTACCATGCCGATGTCGTCGTGGCGGAGGCGCAGGTGGGATTCCCGATCAACGGGTTCTAACGTTCACTCCCACTTGAACCGCCACGCGGCGAGGATGAAGGCAATGACGCCCCACCCCGCGAGATAGAGGAGACCGGCCAGATACGGCCCGACCCCCTCGCCGCGCGCGGCCACGGCGCGCATCACCTCGACCAGGGGGGTGAGTGGCAGCAGTGAGATGACGGGCTGGAGGAACGCGGGCATGAACTCCCGCGGCCAGAACGTCCCGGCGAGGAACATCATCGGAAAGCTCAGCGCGCTCCCGAACAGGTTCGCCGACTCCGGTGTGCGCGAGACGGTCGAGATGGCGATCCCCATCCCGACGAATACCAGCGTCCCCACCAACGCCAGCCCGGCGAGCACCCAGAAGCTTCCGACGACCGTGGCGTGAAAGACGAAGACGGCAACGAGAACGATCACGGCGAGCTGCACGAGGTTTGTCGCCGCGTAGCGCGTGATGAGCCCGCCGAGGAACACCAGCGGATGCACCGGGGTCGCCAGGACACGCTTGAGCACCAGGCGCTGCCGGTACTCGGTGATCACCCAGGTTAACCCGTTGAGCCCGGAGTTCATCACGGTCATGGCGAGGATCCCGGGAAGGAGGAAGTCGAAGAAGCGGACCTGCCTGGCCGCGGCCACGCCGGTGGCTTCGACCTTGAGCACGGGCTGGACGCCCGCGAGCCGGAGGTTCGCCTCAGCGATGAATCGTTCGAGGATGATCAGGGCGGTGCGCGAATCCTGCACCCGCGCCTGATCGTAGTAGACACGGATCGGCTCGCCCGACCCGAACCGGGGGACGATGACGACAAGTGTCCGGCGGCCGCGCCGGAGGGCATCGAGAGCGGTCGACCGGTTCTCTTCCTCGGTGAGGCGGAACACCGCCACCTGGGCCAGTCCCTGCCGGAGCCCCTGCGTCACGGGGCCGCCCCCTTCGTCGATGAGCCCGACGGGGAACGAGATGTTCTCGCCGCGGCCGAAGGCCAGGCCGATCAGGATCATCAGGAGCAGCGGGAAGATCATCCCCCAGAAGACGCTTGAACGATCCCGGAAGTAGTGCTTGAAGAAGAGCAGGACGGTGATCGCGAACGCCCTCATTCGCGGAGCCTCCGCCCGGTGAGGTGAAGGAACACGTCCTCCAGCGTGGCCTCCTCGACGCGCAGCCGGTGAAAGTGGAGGTCCCCTTGCCGGTTGAGGTCCATGAGCGCGTGGACCGTTTGGATAGGATCCGTGGAGGAGAGCAGCGCCTCTCCATTTTCGTGCTGCACGTGGCGGACGCCGGGAAGCCGCTCGAGCGCGGCGTCTCCCCCGCTGATCGTGACGGCCACCGTGGTCCCCGGGGTGTGTTCGCGGATCAGCGCCCTAGGCGCATCCAGAGCGACGATGCGCCCGTGATCCATGATGGCCACCCGATCGCACAGGCGCTCGGCTTCTTCCATATAATGCGTCGTCAGCACAACCGTCCGGCCCTCGCGGCGGAACCCGGCGATGATCTCCCACAGATTACGGCGGGCCTGCGGGTCCAACCCCGTCGTCGGCTCGTCGAGGAACATGATCGGCGGGTCGTTCACCAGCGCCACCGCGATGGACAGCCGTTGCCGCTGGCCCCCGGACAGCGTGCCGGCCCAGGCGCGGCGTTTCTCCCCCAACTGAAGACGGTCGATGATCGTGCCCGCCGGCGCCGCCCGCCGGTGAAAGGAGCCGAACAATGTCAGCGTCTCCTCGACGGTCAACCGCTCGAAGAACCCGGCCTCCTGCAGCTGCACACCGATGCGGGCCCGGACGCCGCGAGGATCGGTCCGCACATCCACCCCGTCGACCACGGCCGTGCCCTCGTCGGGGCGGCGCAGCCCCTCGATCATCTCCAACGTCGTCGTCTTTCCCGCCCCGTTGGGACCGAGGATGCCGAAGATCTCTCCCCGGGCGACATCGAAGCTCACGCCGGCCACGGCCACGAGGGGACCGTAGCGCTTGACCAGGTGGCGGACCTGCAAGGCGGCGTCGGCCATGGACGGATGATACCAGGAATGCCTCGCACACGGCAGGAATTCAATTCTATCCTCCGGTGATGCGATGACCGTCCAGATCAGGCGCGCAACCGCCCGAGACGTGAGGGAGATTCTCCCCGTGTGGGGAGAGCTGGCGGGGTTCCACGCTCATCTCGATCCGGCCTTCACGCCGTCAGCGCACTGGCCGCGCGAGTACGGCGCCTACTTGCGCACGCTGATGACCCGGGATGACGCGCTCGCCGTCATCGCCAAGGACGGACCTGAGATCATCGGGTACGCGATCGGCCGGATCACGTCACTCCCGTCGTTCTTCGAGCACCGCTTCCGCGGTTACATCCACGACGTCTACGTCCGTGAAGCCCACCGCCACCGCGGCGTCGGACGGCGCATGGTGGAGGAGATCTTCGAGTGGCTCCGCGCCCGCGGGGTGACGATGGTCGAGCTGACGGTCGCGGCCAATAATGACGCCACGAAATTCTGGGAGCGTCTGGGCTTCCAGACGTATATGTACCAGATGAAGATCGATCTCGATGACGAGACCTAAGGAGGTTCGCATGACGGAGACGGCCGTACCCCGGACGGAACCCACGACGCCCAGGGCGAACGTGGCCAGGCGGCTTGAGCGGATGCAGCGGGAGCTGAACGGACTGGGCGTGGACGCGATGCTCGTACTCGCGCCGGCCAACACATACTATCTGTCGGGCTTCCACGCCGTCACCTACTCCCGCCCCATCGCCGTCCTCGTCTGCGACGATCCGGTGCTCGTCATCCCCGAGCTGGAAGAGGCCCACGCAAGGGAGCGCTCCGTCATCTCGCGGATCCGCACGTACTCGGATCTCGGCCTGGGCGGGCTCGACGGCAAATCGACCTTCCAGCTCGCGATGGACCTCTGCATGGACGTGCTGCGTGAGTTGGAGCTCCAGGAACGGCGCATCGGATTCGAGCCGACCAATCTCACCGTGGACGGCCATATGTATCTCCGCGGAGCGTGGGGCTCCCCGCTCATCCCGGTGAAGGGCGCGGTGGAACGGCTGCGGATGGTCAAGGACGCCGATGAGCTGGAGGCGATCCGGACCGGCTGCGAGCTGGCCGAGCATGGGATGCGCATCGAGGTCGACGCCACGCGCGTGGGGACGACGGAGATCAGCATCATGGCACGGGGGAACGCGGCGATGCTCGAGGAAGCGGCCCGCCGGTATCCGGACCGCGAGACGACGGCGATGTCCCGGCCGGTCTCGGGCGCCAAGGCCGTGCTTCCCCACTCCATTCCATCGGGGAAGCCCATCGAGCGCGGAGACGTCGTCATCCACGGCACGGGGTGCCTCGTCGATGCGTACTATTCGGAAGACGAACGCACGATGTTCGTCGGCCCTCCGACCGCAGCGCAGGAGCGCCTGTTCGAGGTGATGCGGCACGCGCAGCAGTCGGCGATCGACGCGATCCGCCCCGGTGTGCCCTGCCGCGAGATCGACCGGGCGGCACGGTCCGTCATCGAGGAGGCCGGCTCCGGCAGGCATTTCACGCACCGCACCGGGCACGGCATCGGGATCGACGTGCACGAGGCGCCCTACTTCTCAGCCAGCGACGAAACGCTGCTCCTGCCCGGCATGGTGATGTCCGTCGAGCCCGGCATCTACGTGGACGGCGTGGGCGGATTCCGCCACTCCGACACCATCGTCGTGACCGAATCCGGCTGCGACGTCATTACCGCGTTCCCGAAGGCGCTGCAGGATCTCATCGTGGACTGAGCGGCTCCCGCCCGCGGATGCGGCGGGAGGAGACCCGGCCGGACAGACGAGGAGCACATGGCGCACCCATCGACATTCTCGATCGTGGCTCTGGACCGCTCGACCGGAGAGCTGGGCATCGGCGTCGCCAGTAAGTTCCTCGCCGTGGGCGCCGCCGTTCCCTGGGCGCGGATCGGGGCGGGGGCGCTCGCCACCCAGGCCTGGGCGAATCTGAGCTACGGCCCGGCGGGGCTCGATCTGCTCGAACGGGGCGCCTCCGCCGAAGACGTCGTGCGGCAACTCACGGAGGCGGACGAGGATCGGGAGCACCGTCAACTGGGAGTCGTCGACCGCCTGGGGAACGCCGCGGCGTGGACCGGTAAGGACTGTTTCAACTGGGCCGGCCACCGGATCGGGAACGGGTACACCTGTCAGGGCAACATCCTCACCGGTCCGTCGGTTGTGGACGCCATGGCCGAGAGCTTCGAGCGCGCGCGCGGGCCGCTGCCGGAGCGGCTGCTGACCGCGCTGGACGCGGGGCAGGCCGAAGGCGGGGACAGCCGCGGGCAGCAATCCGCCGCGCTCTCCGTCGTGAAGGAGAAGGGGAGCTACGGCGGGTTCATCGATCGCTACGTCGATCTGCGCGTGGACGACCACCCCATGCCGATCGGCGAACTGCGCAAATTGCTGGAGATGCACCGGCTCTACTTCGGAGCGACGGAGCCCGCCAATCTCACCCGTCTGGCCGGGAACGTGGCCAAGGAGGTCCAGAGCATCCTGGCCCGGATCGGCTACTATGCGGGAGAAATCACCGGTGTCTACGACCTCAAGACGAAAGAGGCATTCCGCAAGTTCTGTTCCGTGGAGAATTTCGAGGAGCGGTGGCGCGATGACCATTTCGCCGACCGTGAGATCCTGAACTTCATGCGGAAACGCTACGGGGCTGCGGAATCATGATGGGCCGCGCGGAATCTTCATGACGGGCCGGGAGCGAGTCTTCGCTGCTGTCCGCGGGAAGCCGGTCGACCGGCCGCCGATCGCCCTGTGGCGACATTTCCCTCTGCAGGACCAGCTGGCGGAGACGCTCGCCCAGGCCCACGTCGAATTTCAACGGCGCTGGGACTGGGATCTGCTCAAGGTCACTCCCGCCTCAAGCTATTACGGGGACGATTGGGGCCTGCGGGCCGGCTACAAGCCGAACTCCGAGGGCGTGCGCCACGTGACCGACCGGCCGGTCAAGAAGCCGGCGGACTGGGGACACCTTCGCGCCCTCGACATCACCGCCGGGGTGTACGGGCGCGAACTCCACGCCATCCGCCTCATGCGGGATGCGCTGCCGGACGTCCTCTTGCTCTCCACGGTCTTCAGCCCCTTGACCATCGCCCGCACACTGGCCGGCGAGCAGGCCCTTATGCGTTATCTCCGCGAGAATCCTGAAGATCTCCATGCCGGCCTCGAGGTGATCACCGACGTCACCGCGCGCTTTGCCGCCGAGACGCTTGCGGCCGGCGCCGACGGCATCTTCTTTGCCACTCAATGCGCGACGACGGTTTACCTGACGGTGGAAGAGTACGAGGAGTTCGGCCGGCCCTACGATCTGCGGGTGCTGGACAGCACGGGCTCCGCCGACATCCGTGTGCTCCACATCCATGGAACGCAGATCATGTTCGATCAGCTGACGGATTACCCGATCGACGTGATCAACTGGCACGACCGTAAGACTCCCCCCACCCTCGCCGAGGCGCGTGACCGGTTTTCCGGATGCCTGGCCGGCGGTCTGGACGAAGGCGAGGTCCTGCGGAAGGGCTCCTCCGAAGCGATCGCCGCGCAGGTGGGCGACGCCGTCTCACAGACCGGCGGCAGGCGGCACCTGATCGCCTCGGGATGCGTCATCGCCATCGACACGAGCGAAGACCGGCTTCGCGCCGCGCGCGATGCGGTAGAAATCAGAGGCGAGAACTCGGCCCGGACCGAGTAGAGTTGACCCAGACGGGCCACGAACAGAGCGCGGGCGCAGCTTAGGGGACGGAGGGATCACCGATGGGCGAGAACCTGACCCGCAAGATCCTCCAGGCCCACCTCGTCGAGGGCCGGATGGTGGCCGGCGAGGAGATCGGCATCCGCATCGATCAGGTCCTGGCCCAGGATCTCACCGCGACGCAGGCGTTCCTCCAGTTCGAGGCGATGGGACTGCCCAGGATCCGCTGCAGGATCGCCGCCTGCTACGCTGATCACAATGTCCTCCACATCCGGCCGGAGAACATGGAGGACCATCTCTATCTCCAGACCGCCTCGCGGAAGTACGGATTGTGGTTCGCCAAGCCGGCGTCGGGGATCGGCCACCAGATCCACCTCGAGCACTTCGCCGTCCCCGGGGAGACCGTGCTCGGCGCGGACAGCCATACGCCGCACTGCGGCGGCGTCGGGATGATCGCGATCGGCGCGGGCGGGATGGACGTCGCCATCGCCATGGCCGGCGGGCCGTACTACTTCGACATGCCCGCGGTGGTGCGCGTCAACCTGACCGGTGAACTCCGCCCGTGGTCCACGGCGAAAGACGCTATCCTCGAGCTCCTCCGGCGCCTCTCGGTCCGCGGAGGGAAGGGCAAGATCTTCGAGTTCACCGGCTCGGGGCTGCGGACGCTGAACGCGCAGCAGCGCGTGACCATCACGAACATGAGCTACGAGCTCGGCGCGACGACATCGATCTTCCCCTCGGACGACATCACACGCGACTATTTCCGGCGGCTGGGGAGGGAGCGGGAGTGGCACGAGGCTTTGCCTGATCCGGGAGCCGCGTACGACGACGCCATGGACCTCGACCTCTCCCGTATCGAGCCGCTGGTCGCGCTGCCGAGCCTCCCGGACAAAGTCGTACCGGTGCGCGAGGTCGCGGGAACGAAGGTCGAGCAGGTCATGGTCGGCTCGTGCACCAACGGCTCCTATACGGACCTCCATGCCGTCGCGGAGATCATGAAGGGCCGCACGGTGCATCCGGAGGTGTACTTCTTCCTCCATCCGAGCAGCCGCACCGATCTCGAGCTGCTGGCCCGGGAAGGTGGAGTGGCCGACCTCATCGCGGCCGGCGTCAACGTCGCGGAGGCGACCTGCGGGGCGTGCATCGGCTTCGGCCACCTCCCCGCACCGGGAACGAAGAGCCTGCGGGCGATCAACCGCAACTTCAAAGGCCGCAGCGGCCTGGCCGACGACGAGGTGTACCTGGCGAGCGCGGAGACCGCCGCCGCGACGGCGATCCGCGGGGTCATCACCGATCCCAGAGATCTCGGGATCCCCGCTCCGGAGGCGGTGATCCCACAGCGGATCCCGCAGGAGGATCCGAATCTCATTCCGCCGGCGTCCGAGGCGGAGGCCGCGGGCATCGTGGTGCACCGGGGCGAGAGCATCCGGCCTGCTCCCGTGAAGAGTCCAT